>DYIG01000010.1:16865-19745 GCA_020723725.1 Thermaerobacter marianensis
CCGGTTTCCGTTTATGACGGCATTGAAGGCAATCAGACCAGCAAGGCAGGTACCAGACAAGAAACGCCCCTTCCCACCAATCCAGGTCCCAGGGGTGCCACCGATGTCTCCGGTACCGCCTCAAAACAACAGGACCGGTACGGACCACCGGTGCCTGAATACCCTCCTATGGCCAACCCGGACCAGATTCGCGGCCTATACCTGACCGGATACACCGCTGGCGGGCCAAGGTTTGAAGAACTTCTGAAGTACGTGAAATCCACGGGCCTTAACGCCATGGTTATAGACGTAAAAGATGACGACGGGCGGATCTCCTACCTCAGCGATGTCGAGCTGGCGAAGGCGGTTGGCGCCGCCTCTCCAAAAATAAAAGATCCAGCCGCGCTTATCCAACATTTGGAGCGTAACGGCATATATTCAATCGGCAGGGTCGTTGTGTTCGCCGATCCTATACTCTCCAAGGCCAGACCGGAATGGGCCATCCAACTCAACGGGAGCCTCTGGCGTGACCGCAGGGGCATCACCTGGACGAATCCCTATGAACGCGCGGTCTGGGAATATAACGTGGCTATTGCCAAGGAAGCGGTCCGGTACGGGTTCCGCGAAATTCAGTTTGATTACGTGCGCTTCCCTGAGAAAGACCTCCCGGGATGGACAACTGACGTGACCATGGAGCAGCGCGTCGGGGCCATCTCAGGTTTCCTGACGTACGCGCGCGATGAGCTAAAGCCCCTCGGGGCCAAGGTTTCCGCTGATGTCTTCGGCTTGACCACTACGACAAGTGACGATATGCGCATCGGCCAGGAATACGCGACAGTCGCAGGGATTTTGGACTACATCTCGCCCATGATCTACCCTTCACACTACGGGCCGGGCAACTACGGCCTGGCCGACCCGGAAGCCAAACCGTATGAAACGATCCTGCACTCCATGATCAAGGCCAGGGAAAAGACCCCTGACATGCCTCTTACCCGGCACCGCCCATGGATTCAGGACTTCAGCCTCCGGCATCGCTACGGAGCCAATGAAGTCACCGCCCAACTCCGCGCCCTGGCTGCAGTCGGCATCGGACAGTTCCTCCTTTGGAACCCGGGGAACGTATATACGGCAATGCCTGATTACAAAGCAATTGACGTCAGGCCGGCCAATGAAAATGGCAAAATCATGATCGTTGCCTACCACGAGATCGGCAAGGAGGATCGGTGGAGCAGAACCCCCGAGAACATGAGGAGGGATTTGGAGGAGCTTTACCGCCGGGGCTACCGGCCGGTAAACGTGGCCGACATCGTAAATGAAGACATAGACATTCCGGAGGGCATGTCCCCTGTCGCCATAACCTTTGACGACGCGACAGAGGGCCAGTTCCGGTACATCGAAAAGGACGGACGCAAGGTAATAGACCCGAATTCCGCCGTGGGAATCCTCCTGGACTTCAACAAGGAACACCCCGATTGGGGGCTCAAGGCGACCTTTTACGTAAATGAGGTGCCCTTCGGCGATGCCAAGACCTGGCAGGAGAAGGTGCGCTTCCTTGTCGAGAAAGGCTTTGAGGTGGGCAACCACACCTTGACCCATGCTGACCTCGGCAAACGCGATACCGCCACCACCGCCAAGGAAATCGCCCTTGTAAACGAGCGGCTCCAGGCGGCGGTCCCGGGTTATACCACCGAAACCCTGGCCCTCCCCTACGGGGCTTACCCTGCCAACCCTGAGGCCGTTAAATCCGGGGTCTACGAATCCAAGAGCTATAATATAAAGGCCTTCCTGCTGGTGGGGGCAGGGCCAGCCCCCTCACCCAATGATCCCAAGTTTGACCCCTTCCGCCTCCCCAGAATTCAAGCGGTGGACAGCTCTATTGAGCCCAACGGCAACTTGGATTACTGGCTCAGATACTTTGACCTTAACCCCTGGGAACGTTACGTTTCTGACGGGAAATAGCGGCATCGCGCTGCCACTTCGCTTCTACAGCATGGCGCTGCTCGCATAGAGATCCCGTATTGCCTGCTGGACGAGCGGCTCGGTGGTCTCGTCGGCCTGCTTCTTCAGCCTGGGCAGAGGAAGAGAAACAGGCTCCAGGCCCAGCGTCCGCATGAGGGCCGCCATGCTTTCTGTGTAAGCGTTCGCAAATTCCTCATAGATAATCGTGATTGGCCTGATGCCATTGACTCGGAAGAACTCGCGCCAGTTCGCCTCTGCAGCATCAATCGCCAGGAGGTAGCGGAGGATCTGGTCCAGGTCATAGGGCAGTGGTCCCCTCCCTGAATTGGCCTGTCCCTCCAGCCTGGTCCACTCCCCGGTGCGTGCCCCGACATACCAGGAAACGGCCTGACGGATGCGATTTAGCCGGGTGATATGGATGAAGCGTGGTTTGGGGAAGGCCTCTTCAAGAAACCGATAGCGCTCCCTGTGGGCCTCTTCGGGGTTGAGGCTGTCGGCGGGGGGCTGGCCCAGTTCCCGCCGAGAGAGTTCATGGTAGTTGACCATCTGTGCCCAGTGCATCTTGATGCCGAAGGTGCCGGACTGATCGGTCCGGTGCTCCCTCAAATCGGTCAGGTAGGCGTTTAGCCCTATGGAACCCCACCGTGCGGCAAGAGGGGCATGGTAGACTGTATTGAAATACTCCACCGGAATCCCCATGCAACCCGAAGCCAAAAAGCCCTCGGAAAGCAAGGTGCTGCCGCATCGGGGGGTGGAACAGATTATGTAAGAAACTGTCGGCCACGTGCCTGGATGGTTGTCGACATCGTAAGCGGGACCGACCAAGTCATAAGCGTGCTGTGACATGTGGCTTTTCTTCCCTCCGCTCTTCTGTCGCTCTCCTATTTTTTCGAAACAAAGGTAAACACCCCAACACCGTTCTGACCGCCACACTTAGTTTCG
>DYIG01000011.1:0-10939 GCA_020723725.1 Thermaerobacter marianensis
CGTGGACCGGGGTGCCAGTTTTGATTTTGTATTCCTCACCCCCGGTATGCGTAAGGATTTCCCGCAGATCGAGGAGGCCAGGCGGCGCGGTGCGGTTATCGACAGTGAAATGGGTCTCTTTTTCCGATTGTGCCCGGCCGTAATAACAGGCATTACCGGGAGCGCCGGCAAGACGACAACGACGACCCTTACCGGTCGTATTCTGGGCAGAACGGGGCGGCGCGTCTATGTGGGGGGTAACATCGGACAACCGCTCCTGGATCGGCTGGGGGAGATAGGGCCTGATGACCTGGTCGTGTTGGAAATGTCGAGTTTTCAGCTACAACTACTGGATCAAAGCCCCCAGGTTGCGGCCCTTTTGAACATAAGGCCCAATCACCTGGATATCCATACCTCTTATCAGGAATACGCGGAGGCCAAAAGGAACATTGTCAGGTTCCAGAAACCCGGTGATGTGGCAATACTCAATGCCCTGGAACCGGAGTCGGCAGCCTGTTCAGCCTACACCCCGGCGAGGGTATATCACTTTTCCAGACAGGGGGAGGTTGAGAGGGGGGCATTCCTTGGTGAAGGGAGCCGCATCGTCCTTCGAGATGGTTCAGGGATGGACGTCATGGTAGGGGATCGGGCCGGGATTGCCATTCCGGGCGAGCATAACGTAGAAAACGTCCTTGCCGCCCTATGCCTTGGCATGGTTCACGGTGTAGACCCCCGCGAGGCATGGGATGAGGTAACCGTTTTCAGGGGGGTGGAGCATCGCCTCGAGTTCGTACGGGATATTGGCGGGGTACGGTTCATTAATGACTCAATTGCCACTACCCCCGACAGGACCGAGGCGGCTCTGAGGAGCTTTGATCAGCCCATAGTCCTTATAGCCGGGGGATACGACAAGAAGATACCCTTTAACGGCGTTGCCGACACCATAGTGGAGAAGGCCCATACATTGGTCTTGATAGGAACCACTGCGGATAAAATCATGGATGCGGTGACCAGGGCGGCTTCCGCCAGGGGCACTGCCGGACCGGAAGTGGTCAGGGTGGGTTCCCTGGGTGAAGCCGTCGATGCAGCCAGGTGTCACGCCCATCCCGGGGACGTGGTGCTCCTTTCGCCCGCGTGCGCGTCCTACGACATGTTCGCCAATTATCAGGAGAGGGGCCGGCTTTTCAAGGACCTGGTCTTTCAGTTAAAACCCTGAATCCGTGAACCCGGGGAGGCAGGACTTCTAACGCCCTTGGGCGAAATCACATGACGGTGATTGCTGCATGCAGGATTTCGTTCACCTGCACGTCCACTCCGAATACAGCCTTCTGGATGGCGCCTGCAAAATAGACGAGCTGGCCAAGCGAACAGCAGAACTTGGCATGAGTTCCGTGGCTATAACTGACCACGGGGTCATGTTTGGCGTTGTCGATTTCTACAAGGCATGCCGGTCAGCTGGTGTCAGACCGATAATCGGCTGCGAGGTCTATGTCGCACCCCGGAAGAGGACCGACCGGGAGGCCCATGTAGACGATAAGAACTGGCACCTTGTGCTCCTGGCCGAAAACCAGGAGGGGTATCGCAACCTGGTGCGGCTGGTTTCGCTGGCTTCCATAGAGGGGTTTTACTATAAACCCCGTGTGGATAAGGAACTGCTTGCCAAACACAGCCAGGGCCTTATCGCCCTGTCGGCGTGCCTTGGCGGCGAGATCCCCAACGCGATCCTGAAAAACGATTTGGCTGGCGCCCGTAAGGCCATTGGGGAGTACCTGGAGATCTTCGGCCGGGATAACTTCTTCTTGGAGCTGCAGGACCATGGCATGGAGGAACAGGCCCGGGTTAACGAAGCCCTGCTGAAACTAGGGCCGGAGCTGGGGGTTCGCTTCGTGGCCACCAACGATGTGCACTACCTGCACCGCGAGGATAGCGAGGCCCACGATGTTCTGATTTGCATTCAGACGCAGAAAACGGTTTCCGACCAGAACCGCATGCACTACCCTCCTGAGAAGTTCTATCTCAAATCCCCTGCGGAAATGGCGGACCTCTTCGGAAACATCCCCGAAGCCCTCAGTAACACCGTGGAAATTGCCCAGCGGTGCAAGGTGGAGTTCGAGTTCGGCAATGTGTATCTCCCCGAATACGCTCTGCCGGAGGGCTATGATGAGGCCTCGTATCTCCGTAAAATCTGCCTGGAACGCCTCCCCCGGGTTTTCGACGGGGCCGACCTGGACGAGGGGAGCCGCGTTCGGGAAAGGCTTGAGTATGAGCTTGGGGTAATTGAGAGGATGGGATACCCCGGTTATTTCCTCATAGTCCAGGATT
Organism: Thermaerobacter marianensis; assembly: GCA_020723725.1. Lineage (GTDB taxonomy): Bacteria > Bacillota > Sulfobacillia > DYIH01 > DYIG01 > DYIG01. The sequence goes on from DYIG01000011.1 coordinate 2,302, forward strand.
TTATTGAACACGCGCGGCAAAAAGGGATCGCCGTAGGACCCGGCAGGGGCTCGGCAGCCGGCAGCCTGGTCGCCTACGTGCTGGGGATAACCAACATCGATCCCCTGCGCTATAACCTTCTTTTTGAAAGGTTCCTCAATCCGGAGAGGGTCAGCATGCCGGATATGGATATTGATTTCGATGACCGCCGCAGGGGTGAGGTTATTGAATACGTGGTTGGGAAATACGGCGCTGACCGCGTGGCGCAGATCATCACCTTTGGACGGATGTTGGCCAGGGGTGTCATAAGGGACGTTGGCCGGGCGCTGGGGATGCCCTACGGGGAAGTGGACCGCATAGCGAAAATGGTCCCGGCTGCCCTGGGAATGACCCTGGAAAAGGCCCTGGAAATGAATCCTGAACTGGTGGATGCCTGCAAGGAGAACCCCGGGGTCGGTCGGCTCATGGAACTGGCTCGCCGCCTGGAAGGACTGCCAAGACACGCGTCGGTGCACGCGGCCGGGGTGGTCATCGCCAGGCACCCTCTGATGGAACACGTTCCCCTCCAGGCCATGAACGACGGCAACGTGGTCACCCAGTTCCCCATGAACATATTGGAGGAACTGGGCCTATTGAAGTTTGATTTCCTCGGTCTTCGCACCCTGAGTCTTATTGAGGAAGCCGTGAGGCATATTTCCTCCACAACAGGAGAAAGCATTAGACCTTACGACGTCCCCCTGGAGGATGAAAAGACTTACGCCCTTCTGGGTGAGGGTCATACGGCCGGCGTGTTCCAGCTTGAATCTGATGGCATGCGGGAGATGCTTCATAGCCTCAAGCCGAGTTGTATCGAGGATATCATCGCGGCCGTAGCCCTGTACCGCCCCGGTCCCATGGAGAACATCCCGGAGTTCATCAGGTCAAAGCATGAGGGGGGCATCAAGTACCCGCACCCCTCCCTGGAGCCCATACTTAAGGATACGTATGGCATCATGGTCTACCAGGAGCAGATCATGCAGGTAGCTTCCCTCATGGCAGGGTTTTCCCTGGGACAGGCGGACATCCTCCGCCGGGCCGTGGGCAAAAAGAAAAAAGAGGTTTTGGATGCCCAGCGGGAGGTCTTCGTTAAGGGTTGCGTTGAACAGGGGCACCCTGAGGTACTGGCCAACGAACTATACGACCTAATTGTCAAGTTCGCCAACTACGGCTTTAACCGCAGTCATGCCGCAGCCTACGGTTATCTGTCGTATATAACCGCTTACCTGAAAGCCAATTACCCTGTCCAGTTCATGGCTGCCTTGCTGACCAGTGTCTGTGATTCAACGGAGAAGGTGGCCGAGTACATCGGGGAATGCCGCCGCATGGGTTTGAGGGTCTTGCCACCGGATGTAAATGAGAGCCAATCCGACTTCAGTGTCGTTGGCTCCGATATTCGATTTGGGTTGACTGCCGTTAAGAACGTTGGTGAGGGGGCGGTGGAGTCCATCCTCCGCTCCCGGCGAGAAGGGCCTTTCCGTTCCTTTACCGATTTCCTTACTCGAGTTGACCTCAAGCAGGTTAACAGGAGAACACTGGAGAGTCTGATCAAGGCGGGGGCGCTTGATTCATTCGGGGCCAGCAGGGCCAGGTATCTGGCTGCGCTGGAGGAATCCATCGCCAGGGCTCAGGAGTACGCGTCTGCGCGTCTCTCCAGCCAGGTATCCCTGTTCGACATCGCCGCCAATGCCAGGGGGGGCGGCACATGGAATGGCGACGGAGGACCGCCTGACTTCCCTCTGCCGGAGGTTAGTGACCCCCCTCGCAGGGACGTTCTGATGATGGAGAAGGAGGTTCTCGGCCTGTACATTTCCGGTCACCCCCTGGAGGGCAGCGAAGGGCTGCTTGCGCGGAGCGCGGGGGCGAGTATATCATGCCTTGCCAACCGTACTGAAGGGACTAAAGTCACCGTGGCAGGGATGATCACCGCTGCCAGGAGGCTGCTCACCAAGAACGGGGATCAGATGGCCTTTCTAACCCTTGAGGATCTTTCAGGAAGGGTTGAAGTGGTGGTTTTCCCGAAGGTTCTAAAGGCTTCGGCGGGGCTTATAGACGAAGACAGGTTGGTCATTGTCCATGGCAGGGTTTCCTGGCGCGAAGAGAACCTTAACGTCCTTGCCGACGGTTTCGAGGCGTTGGAACAGGCAGGAGAGGGGACAGTGGAACCGTCGGAAGCCCCCTCCTCAGGGGCGCAAATGCAGACAGCCAGGGGGCTTCGCCTGCGCATCGGCAGTGGCAGCGATGCACTGCTTCGGGACGTTAGAACCACTCTGGAGCAGTTCCCCGGGCATGTTCCAGTCTATCTCTTCCTGGAACCTTCAAATAAAACGGTGCTGGCCGGGCGATCCCTTTGGGTGGAGGCAAGGGCTGAATTGCTTGGCAGGCTTCAAAATATTCTTGGGCCAGGAACATTGACATGGGTAAACTCACCAGTAACAGGAGCGATACATAATCTATACAATTAAGACGTACTATTTCCGGTACCTTAAATTAGACTTGTCTCAGATTGTGCGGTGATGCAATGAGGGCCCAGATAATCGAGCTGCTTGCCGAGCGCGGCCTAACCTTGGAAGATGTCGGCAATCTGGTTTTACAGCTACAGCAAAAGTACAATAATGGACTTTCCCTGAATGATTGCACAAAAGCGGTCTATGAGGTCCTCTCAAAACGAGAGGTTCAGTATGCCCTCTTTACGGGGATTGCCCTGGACATCCTTGCGGAAAAAAAGATGCTCCCGGAACCCCTGCAGCAGATAGTTGAGACGGATGAACCGTTGTACGGCGTGGATGAAATTATGGCCCTTGGCATCACCAACGTATACGGTTCCATCGGCCTCACCAACTTCGGCTTTCTCGACAAACAGAAGGTGGGTGTTCTGGCCAGGCTTGATAAAGAAGAGAAGCTAAGGGAGAAAGTGCACACTTTTCTGGACGACCTGCTCGCCGGCCTCGCCGCTGCGGCCGCAGCCAAGTTGGCCCACTCCAAGGTTGCCGAGGGCAATATCCTCTCAAACGGCACTGAGCTCCCCGCAGTCAAATCCTAGGTTGCCACATTTCGACTGCAATCGATAGCCTTATTGTGCTATAAATTAAAAAGGGTTTGGATAGCCAAAAACGGGATAACCTTAGCCAATCAAAAAGGGGTTAATCGTTTGAGCGTGCTCGAAGAGATTTTGTGGGAATCTGCGATAGCAACGCTTGGTAACGAAATCGACGGGGGATTCCTGGTACTGGATCACCAAAAGCGTATTAAATACATAAGCTCGACTTTGAGTAACCAAATTCCTGATCAAAACGACATCTTGGAAAAAGAGCTCCTCGAGGTTTTCCCTTCGTTTACGTGGCCGGTGTATTCACAGATGACAGGCATGCGCTGCGAGGTCGAGGTGAGGGAATGCCCCCTTACCGGTCGGCCCGGCCCCATACGGATTCGTATCGTACCCATGAAAGGTGAGGATGGTGTCCCCCTGGGTTCAGTTGTTATCCTGGGTGAGCAGAGAAAGGAATCAGTGGTTCAATCCCTGTGCGAGATTACAGCTACGGCGGCTCACGAAATACGCAACCCGCTGGCCGGCATGAAGGGTTTCCTGCAGCTCCTCAAAGACCGGTTGAGTGAAGAGGACGGCCGTTATGTGGCGATGGTGCTTCACGAGGTGGATAGGGTCAATGAGCTCACCCGTTACCTTTTGGCGCTAACAAGGAGCACCATCAAGGATCTGGAGGTAGGTTGCCCCTACGGGCTCATTCAGGAGGTTTTTGACGCCTGTAGACCTCGAGCCATGGCACAGGGCGTAGAGATAAAATTAGGTTTCCCCGAAAAAGAGTGTCTGGTGGAGTATGACAAGGACCGTTTCCAACAAATCTTCTCCAACCTGGCGCACAACGCGCTGGATGCCATGAGTTGTGGCGGTGAGCTTACCGTTAACTGCAGTCTTAATGAAGAGGCCGGTTTGCTAGTCATCTCCGTCAGTGACACGGGGCCAGGAATCGCGCCCGAACACCTCGGTCATATTTTTGAACCCTTTTACACCACCAAACCTTCGGGGACGGGTCTTGGCTTGGCACTATGCCGGAGCTTTGTCCAGCAACACGGAGGCTCCATCAGCGTGGAGAGCCTGCCAGGTAACGGATCAAACTTTCATATCGAAATACCCCTCTTTGCTTCCTGAGCTTCCAGAAGTTTCGCCCTCTTTCGCTGTATTTCGAGGAAAAATTGCGGGCAGAATGGCAATTACCTAAGGGATTAAAAACCCTGGTGGAGCAGTGCCAAAGATCATAGCATTTAGGAGGGGAAAACATGGCGGCAGGTCAGAAGAGGAATCGTGCGCTCGTTCGCGAAGCGGCTCCCGCCCTTGAGGCGTTTAAGCAGCAGGCCGCTCAGCAGGTGGGGATCCAAATCCCGCCTGACGGTTACTGGGGTGATATTCCCGCCCGGCTCAACGGCGCCGTGGGTGGTCAGATGGTACGGCAGATGATCCAGTTTGCCGAGCAGCAGCTAGCTGGCAACCCGGCAGCGGCACAGCAGTTTGCCGCGGTTACACCGACCCGGCAGCAGCGCCCCTAAATCAATCAGGTCGAACGCCTATGAAAACCCTCTGGGTTCAAACCAGGGGGTTTTTTATTTAACCTGCCATTTTAAATGGAGGAAGGTGAGTGATCTGGTAGAACAGAATATTAAAGATAATTGGTGTCTTGATCGGGAGGGGGAAGCTTACCTTGTGGCGGGTGGTGTACATAGCCCCCAACGGGTCTTTGGCTGAATCGCTTAGGAAGCTGTTGTCCAACGAGGGGTTTCTCGTGTCCGTCCGGCAGGTGGGTATGGGGGAGGGCTCATCTTGTCCATATGAGGTGCTGGTTCCCCAGTCAGAGGCCCGGGAGGCATACGAAGCCATCAACGGCTACCTCACCAGCCGATCCGGCCGGCCTACCACCCCGGCAAAAGAGTAAGGCACCGCAAAAAAACAGCACTTTGGGGGGAATAGTCAGTGCGCTTATCTGGGAGGGTTAGGGCCATCAGCCCCTCACCGACTGTGGCTATAGATTCAAAAGCCAAGGAGATGACGGCCAGGGGCATCGATGTAATCAGCTTTGGTGTGGGGGAACCGGATTTCGATACCCCACAAAATATAAAGGACGCGGGCATCAAGGCCATCGAGGCGGGTTTCACCAAGTACACGCCTGTACTGGGCATTGCCGAATTACGGGAAGCCATCGTCGCCAAGTTTAAGGAAGACAACCACTTGGAGTATTCCCCTGCGCAGATACTCGTCTCATCCGGGGCCAAGGAGTCACTCTACCATGCGGTTATGACCCTTTGCGAGCCCGGGGACGAGGTTATGATCCCGGTTCCCTATTGGGTCACCTATCCGGAGCAGGTGAAACTGGCCGGCGGCAAGCCGGTTTTTGTTGAAACCACGGCCGCTGAGGGTTTTAAGGTTACACCCAAGAGTCTGGCCGCGAAATGCACTGCGAACACCAGGCTGTTTATATTGAACAGCCCGTCGAATCCCACGGGCGCGGTTTACACGAAAGAGGAATTGCGTAATCTCGCCGCCTTTTGCGTAGAAAGGGAGATAGCGGTCATCTCCGACGAGATCTATGAGGAGCTGATCTACGAAGGGGAGCACGTCAGCATTGCCTCTTTCGGCCCGGAGATAAAACGGTTAACAGTTGTTATCAACGGCGCCTCAAAGGGCTACGCCATGACAGGCTGGCGCATCGGGTATGCTGCCGGGGAGCCGGATGTTATCAAGGCGATGTCCGCGCTGCAGAGTCATTCAACGACTCACCCGGCGTCAATGGCCCAGAAGGCCGCGGTTGAAGCATTGAAGGGGCCGCAGGACGCCGTGGGCCTGATGCGGGAAGAGTTCCGCCGTCGGCGAGACTATGTGGTTGAAAGGTTATCGCAGTTGCCCGGATTCAAGGTTGCCAAACCGGAGGGGGCCTTCTACGTATTCCCTGGGATCCAGGAACTGCTGGGCCGCTCCTATGGCGGCAGGGTAATAGAAACAGACCTTGATTTGGCGGAATTGCTCCTTACCGAGGCCAGGGTTGCCCTTGTTCCCGGCACTGCCTTTGGCGCGCCGGGCCATTTCAGGATCTCCTACGCGACGTCTATGGAAAGGCTGCAAACAGGTATTGATCGGATAAGCGAATTCTGTTCAAAGCTGGCTTAATAAATACTAGCGTTTGCATTATTTCTATAGTAATATCTAGTAATAATAGGCCAGTCGTTTGAGGGGTGAAGAAGTGGTAACCAAGGATCAGGTGCTCGAGGCCCTGCGGGAGGTAATGGACCCGGAGCTCCGCCGGAGCGTAGTCGAGCTAAACATGGTGCGTGAAATCAAGATAGAAAGAGACGTCGTCTATGTTGAAATTGCCCTTACGATCAAGGGTTGTCCCCTCAAGGGCAAGATCGAAGAGGATGTACGGTCACGCGTGGCTGCTGTTCCTGGTGTTGAGAAGGTCATCGTCAAGCTGGATGTCATGACCGACGAGGAAAAGCAGACGATGATGGATAGGTTGCAGGGCAAGAGGGAGTCGAAGTCTCAGATCATGGCGCCAAACTCCAAGGTTCAGATCATCGGTGTCGCCAGTGGCAAGGGCGGCGTGGGCAAATCTACGGTTACGGTTAACCTGGCATTGGCTTTGAAACAACAGGGTTTTGAGGTTGGCGTCTTGGATGCGGACATATATGGGTTCAGCATACCGAGGCTTCTGGGCGTCTCCGGCAGGCCTCAGGTGGTTAACAAGGCCATGGTGCCTATTGAGGCCTATGACATGCAGGTTATGTCCATAGGTTTTATGGTGGATGACCACACGCCCATCATCTGGAGGGGGCCAATGCTCGGTGGCGCTATAGACCAGTTCCTTAACGATGTCCTATGGGGCGATTTGGATTACCTCCTGATCGACCTCCCTCCTGGAACGGGCGATGTAGCCCTTAGTATTGGTCAGCGCCTGCCAAATGCCCGCATGCTCCTCGTCACCACGCCTCAGGCTGGCGCTTACCATGTGGCGTCCCGTTCAGCCTACCTGGTTCAGAAAATGAATCAGGAACTTATCGGCATAGTGGAGAATATGTCCTCCTTTGTATGTCCGCATTGCTCTGAGCAGACCAATCTCTTTGGTTCCGGTGGCGCAGACGCCCTGGCCAGGGAGCTGGATGTCCCCGTGTTGGCCAGAATCCCCTTGGAGCCCGCTGTGCGCGAGGGCGGTGACGAGGGTCAGCCTGTACTGATAGCCGAGCCGGATTCGGCTTCGGCGCGGGCCTTCAGGCAACTGGCCCGCGAGGTTGCTGAAAGGGTTGTGCCCGGCGTACCGGCTTTGGAACAGCGCTCTTAGAATCGTTGTGAATAAGCTCATGATAAGAGGCCCGGTCACAAAGGTTCAGATGCAAGGCGCCACTGGGCGACCGGCGGCAACCCGCTGGTTGCCTTTTTTAAATTAAAATTTTATAAAATTGCCTCCGATAAGAATTTTGGTGTTACTAGTCTTATCCAGCTACCTCTGTCAATAGCATGCCCTCTCCAGGAGGGGATTGGTTTGTCAAAGTCCAGCGCTAAGTTTGTCAAACAGGGGAGTGGCTTGCTCGATAACTATTTGCTTCGTATGGTCTTGACGTTGGTCGTTTTGATTATGAATGTTTATAGCTCATACAACATTTATAAAATGTATAACGAAAAGGTTAGCTCAGATGACTTATTCCATCTCAAGTATGAACTTGTGGGACAGGGCGCTGAGGCGCTTATCGCTCTCAGGGCGACCAACCTCGCGCATGTTACGGCGCTGGATGCAGAGAGCAAGGCGCAGATAGAGAAGGATCGCGCGGTTATAATAGAAGGTTTAGGCAATCTTTATTCAAGGTTTGAAGCCCTCCCTCTCTCCCCTAAAGAACGCGAGGCCATAGCCGATTTCCGGAGAAAAGCTGATAGCTTCGTAGCGGTTACAGAGGTCACCATTGGCTTTAGTCGCAAAGGGAACATTAAAGACGCCATGGCTTGGGCGCAGAATGAAGGTAACGCGGCGTATAAGTCGGCGCTGGAGAGCGCGGACCAATTCAAAAAGGTATTCAAAAAAGAGGCTGCTTTACAGAGAGAGGAGCACAAGCGTCATTTCAACCATGCGATGTTAGCCAATCTTGTTGTGGTGGGCCTCATGGTGCTCCTGTTTATCTATCTGAACGTGGAGATCCTGCAGTTTAGGGTCGCAAGGAAGAAACGCAAAAAGGGTGAGAAGAAGACAAATGCTCCGGACCTGTATGACAGCGTTTCATCGACTATCTTCATGCCCATAGTAAAGGCCAAGCAGAAGATTCGTTACCTCAATGAAGATGTCATGAAGGGGTACAGCCCTTCCAGGGCCAACATACTGGAAGCCACCTCAGTGGCCCTCGAGAACTTGAATGAGATCGACGAGGTTCTTTCCAACCTGCTGATCCTCTCCGACCAAAGGCCGCTCAGGATGACCCCTGTCTACATAGATCAGTTGCTGGAACGGGTTAAAGAGCGCCTGGTTCGCCGCGCCTTTATCAATGGGCAGGGGATCATGGTGGATGTGGACGAGAAGGTGCCGGTGATGTTTGGTGACCCTGTTCTATTGGAGAGGGCTATTACCGGCGCTGT
>DYIG01000011.1:10962-18847 GCA_020723725.1 Thermaerobacter marianensis
AGGTCCCAGGACAGTGGATGGTTTTAAGGGCTAAAGCCGGTAAGAATCGGAACGTGGTGATCACAGTTCAGGGGGATCTGGAACAGGTGGGTGATCAAACGCGGGTCGGCAGGATTGTAAAAAAGGACAACCGAAACGGCAACATTTTGGAAGCACCGGTTACGGAAAAGATAATCGATATGCACAATGGCAAGTTGGAGCTGAAACACGGGGAGGATGGCTTGATATTGGAGTTGTCCATGCCCATCCATGAACCGGAGTCCAACGTAGATGAGGATTTGAATTTAGTCGAAAAATAACGCTACACTTTTGATGAATACCCCGTAATGCCCTTTACGGTTCATGCCAATAGCTGTATAAGCGTCTGATTCCGATAAAACCACTTGGATAACAAGGAAATATTGTGATAGAATCAATTGAGAGTTGATGCAATGTTTTTGTCAGGAAAGGGGAGGGGTTTGTGAGCGATATAGGGGCAGCTAAAGAGCGGAAAAGGGAACTCAACCTGGGCGGCCAAACGATACGCATTCTGCCTGAGGAATTGAAGGCAGGGGGAATAATCCCGCAGAGGCAAAAAGGGATGGTAACGGTCCGGTTCGCAGCTCCGGGCGGCCGGGTTGAGGCCAAGCATATGGCAAAGATAGCGGAGCTGGCTGACAAGTACGGACGGGGTTACCTGCACTTCACGTTCAGGCAGTCCCCCGAGATTCCCTTTGTGCGGCTGGAGGACGTCGAGGCTTTGGTTGCCGAGGCGGGCGAAGTTGGCGCCAGCATAGCCGGGTGCGGCAAGCGGGTGCGCGTTCCCACCGCCTGTGCCGGCTGCGAGTACAACCCCAACGGCCTGGTGAACACACAGGATATGGCCCGGGAGTCCTATGAGCGGTATTTCGGGATGGATCATTCACATAAGTTCAAGCTCAGCTTCTCCGGGTGCCCGGTTGATTGCGCTCGAGCCAGGGAGAACGACCTTGGTTTCCAGGGGCAGGTTGAGCCCTATCTGAATCCCGATAACTGCACAGGGTGCAGCCTTTGTGTCCAGGCCTGCCAGGACGACGCCCTGTACATGGATCCCTCCATTGAGGGGCCGAGGACCAAACGCGGCATGCCAGTACGGATCGAGGAGCAGTGCATATCGTGCGGCGACTGCATCAAGGCCTGCGCCTTCGATGCCATGCTGCCGCAGCGTACGGGCAACGCCGTTTATTCCGGGGGTAAGCACGGGAAGCACCCGCATGTGGCCTATCCCATTGCCGAATTCGTTCCGGAAGAGAAGGTCTACGATGTTATTGAGGCTGTGATGGCCTGGTACCGGGAAAACGGGAAGAAGGGCGAACGGATCGGTGTTACAATAGATCGCATCGGTATCAACAGCCTCAGAAGGGCGCTTAAGGACGTGATCGGCGAGTATCTGCTGCAACAGGAGGATATTGAAAAGCCCCGGTGGCGCAAGGTATTCTTCCATGGTGTGGCGGATGCGTTGCCTGAATACGAGCAAGTGTGAGGTGTCATGAATGAGTGAAGCCGGAGAGGGCCTAAAGCCCGCGAAAAGCCTGGATCTCCGCGGGACACCGTGTCCCATAAACTTCGTCAAGACCAAGCTGGCCCTTGACGGACTGGCCGAAGGGGAGTTGCTGGAGATCATTATTGACGAAGGAGAGCCCTGCAAGAATGTCCCGCGCAGTGTGAAAGATGAGGGGCATAAGATACTGGAAGCCGAGGACATTGGCGGGGCCTTCCGGCTTTTGATTGTGAAGGTCGCATAGGTCGCTAATACGAACGTTTGAGCGTTTAGGCGTTTGAAAGAAGTTTGGTGAAATGTATAGAGGCTGTCCGGTGTTGCGGGCAGCCTCTTTGTTATTCGATTTGGCCTACAGGCGCTTTATTGAATCGTTTAACCTTTGGGTGTTCAGCCCCCGGTTTTTTGGACACGTACTAAACTTAAGCAACCTGTTGCAGCGGATAATCTACCCTTGCCTGGAGGGGTGATCGATGCCCCAGCCGTTGCAGGATCCAGTAAAAGGCTTGAAATGGGGACGGATGAAGGGCGTTATGTAAATCCGTTATTTTTTTAGGGCTTGTTCCATTTTGGGTGGCACGGAATAAGCAAAACCTTGACCACGCTCTCCCACAGTTCTAATAACTTCGGCCAGCATTCAAATTTAGCTCGTTGGGTTGAGGCCCGTAAACACCAGTGATAGCAATTCCTGTGCCGCGTCTTCGCTCGTGAGGCCTGCATGGGGTGGTTTGCGACCAGCCCATGTCTCTTGGAACATGGCTTCATGAAAGACAGCGGTCATAGCGCCATGGATAGCTTGGGCCGCAATCCGAGGATTAACCGGACGAAAAAGCCCCTGGTCAATCCCCTGGGTGATGATGACGGTGAAGAGGTCGATGCATTCCTGCCTGATCTTCAGGAGGTGGTTTTTCAGCTCCTTGTCCGAGATCCCGGTTGACTCCATCACCAGTCTTCCCAGGGGTTGGCTTGACTCCCCGAAGGAGAGGATGCTGTGGGCGGCCGCTTCCAGCTTCGCACGGGGGTTGTCTTCGGCTTCAGCGGCGGAGAAGATGGTTGACTTAAAGGCGTCCATACTGCTGCGGATTATCTCGACCAGGAGGTCGCGCTTGCTGGGGAAATAGGTGTAGACGGTCCCCTTGCCAATACCGGCCCGGGCCGCGATATCCTCCACCCGCGTCTCGTGGAAGCCCTGTTCCAGGAAGAGTTCCCTGGCTGCGCCAAGTATGAGCTCCCTTTTGTCCGGTGTTTTATCAGGCATCCGCGGTTCTGTAAGCCCCATCATTCTCCCCTCGCGAAGCTGCGCATATCCTTGCCGGTCAGGTTGGCAAAGCCGACCCGTGCCATATTATAAGAGAAGACGGCGCTGGAGAGCGCCATACGGGCCGCGCTGGCGCGGGCCTGCACCTCAAGCGCCTCAGCCATCGTACCCAGTCCTGCCTTGTAACGCAGATCAGCCAGCCTGGCGTTTTCCTCCGCCGCTTGGACGGCCGCGTGCTGCTGACTGATGCGTTCAAAGGCGTCCAGTGTATCCAGGTAACTCTTCCTCACCTGGAACTCAACGTCGACCTTGGTGCTGTTGTGTTTGGCCACTGCCTGCTTGTGTTCCAATTCCGCCTGGCGGTAGGTATAGGTGTTCGGGGTGTAATAGCGCCCCGTTATTTCAAGTTTGAGACTGGCCAAAGAGGCGGCATGAGTCGCCTTGGAAAGCCCGAGGTTCTGCGCAAAGGCGCTGTTTATGGCAGCATCCAGGTCGATGTCCTCTGGAGGGGTCTCCTCAAGGGGCGTGGTTAATTCCAGGTCTGTCGTAAGTGGCAGCCCGATGGTCTTGTTGAGGTTCATAACAGCGACTTTGTAGTCCTTGGTGGCGGATGACAGGTCAGCCTTTGCCGCTGCGCGCGCGGATTCTGCCGCCAGGACGTCGAGTTTGGCCCTGGTTCCGGCTTTGTAAGCTGCCTGGGCCATGGCCAGTTGCTGGTCGGCAGACTTCAATGCGGTTTCGCGGACCGAGAGTAGTTCACGCTGTAGCAGGGCCGAGAAATAGGCCTGCCTGATGGCCAGGTCTATGCCGGATCGGGCGTCCAGCAGGGCCTTTTCGTCGTCTTCCAGAGCGAAAGCGGCGTGTTTGGGGTTCAGGTATTTCATGAACGCCTGCTCCATGCTGAAGATGTTGTCGCCGTCTATGTCAGAGGCCAGGTCCTCGGCCTGCTCCAGGCCCACCCGGGATTTCTCCGCTTGCAGGCGGGCCAGTTCAACGGAGGGGTTGTTCCCCATCCCCAGGCTAACCGCGTCGGCGAGCGAGAGCCTTCGGGTTTCCGGTTCGCTGTTTTCGGCGGCAGTGCCTGTGATCGATGCCAGTACGGTGATCGACACCAGGGCCACTATCTTCAGAAGGCTAGACCGTGTTAAACGAGGCATCTGGTCCCGATCCCCTTTCAACAGGAGTACCCTTTTTTCTGGAGAACCTCTTCGACAGGTCGTCAAAGAAGCTGTATATAACCGGAACGACAACCAGCGTCAGAACCGTGCTGACGAGCAGCCCGAAGAGCACGACCACCGCCATTGGCGCCTGGAACTCCGAGCCCTCTCCCACACCGAGGGCCAGTGGCAGGAGGGCCAGGATGGTGGACAGGGCCGTCATCAAGACTGGTCTAAGCCTGACGGCGCCGGCCTCCCTGATGGCCTGAGTCCGTTCCACGCCGCGGTTCCTGAGGGCTATGATGTAATCTACCAGAACTATGGCGTTGCTGACCGCGATGCCGCTCAGCATAATCACGCCGATGAGTGAGGCGATATTCAGGTGATGCCCGGTGAAAAGGAGTCCCAGGATGGCTCCGATGAGTCCCAGCGGCACCGAGGTCATGATCGTCAGGGGTTGAATCAGTGACTCGAATTCAGCCGCCAGAATCATGTACACCAGGAGGAGGGCCATAATAAATGCCTTCCCGAGGCTGCCGAAGGATTCCCTCATCTGCTCCTGCTCCCCGGCGAAATCGATGGAGTACCCCGGGGGGAGTTTGATGTCCGAGAGTTTTGTTTGGATGTCCTGCATTATCTCCCTGAGGGAGCGGCCGGTGATATCGCCCGTAACGGCCACGACACGGACCTGGCCGTCGCGTTGAATGGCCACGGGTCCATGAGTGGGTTCGAAGTGGCCAAGCTCGCCCAGGGGCAGGGTCAGGCCCATGGGGGTCTTGACCGGTGTCTGCAGTAATTCCGCTTCGTTGGCCCGTGATTTCTGGTCAAGCCGGACGCGTATATCGATATCGTCGCCTCCAACATGGTAGCGTGTGGCCACGACACCTTCCATGGCCGAACGCAGGGACTGCCCCACCTGGGCGGCGCTCAGTCCCAAAGAGGCAACTTTCTCCTGATTAAGAGTGAAACGGAGTTCCGGCAGCGCTTCCCCTGTGCTGGTTTCAACCTCTCGAGTGTCGGGTACTGCTTTTACCCGCTCGGCTACCCGCCTTGAAATTGCATCGAGTTGCTCTATATCCTCACCCTTGATGTGAATGGTGATGGGGGAATCGCTGCCCCCGCCACTCATCCCGCCACTGGCCTGGACGGTTATCTTGGCGCCGGGGATGGCGGCGAACCTCTGCCGCAGATCCTCCATGACCTCGTTAAGTGAGCGGTCACGGTCCTTCTGTTTCACCAGTTTGACGTCGATCTGAGCCGCGTCTTTGCCTGTTACGCCGGGCCCCAGTGATTGATTGCTGCCGCCAGCCCGTGTGAACACTGCCTCTACCTCGGGCATTTTGAGGATGATCCCTTCAACCTGTGAAGCCAGTCTATTTGTCTCCTCTAACTGAGTGCCTCGGGGGAGTTTGATGGTTACCTGCATTTCGCCCCGGTCCATCTTTGGCATGAACTCCGCCCCAACCAGGGGTATGAGGAACAGGCTGCCAATGAAGGCGCCAACAGATATGAGCACCACCGTGCCCCTGCGGCCAAGCGCCCACCCCAGGGCACGGTAATAGGTCTCCTGCATCCGGCTGCGCCCCTGGGTTTCATGCCTTTCCGTCTTAGCGTTTTTGCCGACCCTGGATAGGAGCAGGGACGAAAGGAGGGGGATGAGTGTCATGGCGACAAAGAGTGAAGCCAACAGGGCAAAGGTCACCGAGAGAGCCATCTCACCAAACAGTTCCCCTGTCAGGCCTTCCGTGAAGGTGATGGGGAAGAAGACCGCCACGGTCGTCAGCGTTACGCCGGTAATGGCCGAGAGCACCTCGGCGCTGCCATTGATGGCGGCCTGACGCGGCGATTCCCCTGCTTCCCGGTGCCGGAAGATGTTCTCCAGCACAACTATGGCGTCGTCAACCAGGCGCCCCACGCCTAGGGCCAGGCCTCCCAGGCTGAGCATGTTCAGGGTCAGCCCGGAGAAGTGCATCAAGGCGAAGGCACCCAGAAGGGAGATGGGGATGGCCGAAGCGATGACCAGCGTGCTGGGGATGCTGCGCAGGAACAGGAAGATTACCACCATTGCCAGCAGACCGCCCTGGACCGTGTGGTCGAGGACGTTCCTAATGGAAACCTTAATGAAATCGGCCTGGTCCATGACGATGCCGATCTCGGTCCCCGGCGGGAGCGTTGGTTTCAGTTTTTCTATTTCCTTGTGAACCTTGTCCGAGATGTCTACCGCGTTGGATTCGGTTTGTTTCAGGACGCTCATACCGACGCTGGTGTTGCGGTTCATTCTGGTGTAGCTGTCTTTGTCCTTATAGGTGTCTTTGACCTCGGCTATATCTTTAAGGAAAACGACCGTGCCCTGAGGGCCGGTGAGGGCTAGGTTCCGTATTTCCTCCACGCTCCTGAACTGGCCGTTGGAACGGAGGAGGAATTCCCCTTTGCCCTGTGGCAGGGTGCCTGCGGACACGTTGACATTGCGCGCACGGAGGGCTTGAATGACGGTGTCCAGGGACATGTTATAGGCCTGAAGGCGCTGCGAGTCCACCTCGACCCTTACCTCGCGTTCGTCACCGCCGGCGACGGAAACGGAGGATACCCCGTCAAGCCTCTCCAGTCTGGGTTTAATGATGTCTTCCGCGAGTTTGCGGATGCTCGCCGAATCCCCTTTCCCGGAAACCGCCAGTGTGATGACCGGCCGTGCGGAGGGGTCGAATTTCATGACCAGCGGGGAACCGGCGCCGTCAGGGAAACGACCCTTGATGCGGTCTATGCGCTCCCGCATCTGCAGGGTAGCCATGTCCATATCGGTGCCCCAGTTGAATTCCACAATTACGATCCCCATGTCCTCGCGGCTTTCGGAGCTGACCTTTTTCACGTTGTTCGCCGTGGACAGGGAGTCTTCCAGGGGTTTAACGACCAGGTCCTCGACTTCCTGGGGGCTGGCGCCGTCGAAGCTGACCACGGCAACGGCCACGGGGAAGTTCATCCTCGGGAAGAGCTCGACGGGGAGGCTAGTGAGTGCCCCCAGCCCGACCAGAAGGATGATCAGCATGACCATAATGGTCATGACCGGGCGATTGACTACGAGTTTAGGCAGCCAGTTCATTGTTTTTCACCGGCCACGGGCGTTCCGTCCTGGAGGTAGTGCTGCCCCGAGACGATTACCTCATCCCCTTGCGACAAGCCCGAAGTTATCTCTACCCTCTCGCCGTCTGCGAGCCCTGTTGTTACCCCTTTTGCCTTGGCCAGTCCCTTCACGTGGATGAAGACCTGTTTCCGGCCGTTCTGCTCGAGCACCGCTTCTTGCGGGATAACTATGACATTATCACGCTTTTCGAGGGGGATCCTCGCGGACCCGAACATCCCCGGTTTGAGGGAGTCCTGGCCTTCCTTCATAAGAATTTTCACGGGGAAGGTCTTGAGTTGAGGGTCGACGGCTGGATTTACACTTTCGACCTCCGCCTGGAAGACACGACCCGGATAGGCGTCTATTGCGACTTCCGCTTTAAGGCCGGCTTGCACCCTGGCGGCCTGGTTCTCGGCCAGGTTACCTTCCATGTAGAGTTTGGAGGTGTCCATGAGCACGAGCAGTGGTTGGCCCGGTGAGGCCATTTCCCCCGGGTCGGCCATACGGGCCGTTACGACACCGCTTATCGGGGCGGTGATGCTGGTGTTGGATAGCTGTGAGCGTGCCAGGTCCAGGGCTACCCTTGTCTGGGTTAGCTGCAATTGCGCCTGTTCCCATTGCTGCTGGGAGATGGCCCCCTCTTCGAAAAGCACTTTCATGCGGTCATGGTTGCTGTGCGCCGTGTCATAGGCCGCCTCAGCCTGCTCGACCTGATTGGCCAGGTCGGATGTCTCCAGGGTAACCAGGACCTGCCCCGCCTTGACGGCGTCACCGGTTTTTACGTATACGCCGTTAATCCTCCCGGCTGCTTTGCTGACGATGTTAACTTCCTGGTT
>DYIG01000012.1 GCA_020723725.1 Thermaerobacter marianensis
CCGCCGGTATGCAGGCAGAAAACTATTTTGAACCATCCCGTAAACATAAAGTGCCGATATACGTTAGATTGATAAACGTCTCGTAGCTCAAACGAAATTCCTGACGAACTCGTTGTAAATCCATAGGTATCAGGGTATTTATCCCTGCCTTATGTTCAATAAGGATCTTCGTTTTCTCCGCCATTTCAACAAAACGTTGAGAAAGTCCACGAAAATAAGCTGCCTGTTCTTTAGTGCGATCCGACCAGCCATTCTTAACTTCTGAACAGAAAGCATGAACTTGACTTTGAAACGCCTTTGCATCACCAATTGCTTCAGCGGCATTTACTGCAAGCCGTTGATATTTACATCCTCGTACTAGCAACTTCAGAGCATGGGTAAGTCTTTGCAAAACAGCACCTTCTCCGGCTTGAATTTTAAGGGATATAATCCGGCCTGCTACGTTCATTCCACTGAATAAAACCATGAGGAAGCCTTGATTTTAAGAAGAAAATGGTCGGGATGGCGAGATTCGAACTCGCGGCCTCCGCGTCCCGAACACGGCGCCCTGCCAAGCTGGGCTACATCCCGACACATTCAGCAAAGTTATTTTAGTGGCTTAGATATCAAGTGTCAAACTACAACAAGTGTCAATCCTTGACTTGACGATCATTAGCTGAAAAATGTAGGTTTCGAATACGGCCAATCTTTACTATCATATATCAATTGGCGTTTCTGTTACGATACTGACAGTAATTCAGGTCCTGAAAGAGTGGCAGCCACTTGGGGAATTCAGTCCGGGTGACAAGATATCAACTTTGGTTTATTGCCATGGCAGCTTTTTTGCTTGCTGTCTTATTTGCATTTATGAATTTTAGGCCTCATAGCCCGAAGAACGTAACGGTTACGCCCAAAAAAAGCTCTGGTGATGCCACAACCATTCCCAAGCCCGTCACCCGTCAAATGGCGATGGGAATTGCCAATGAGTGGGCTGGGCCTGAAATAGTTGAATGGGCAGAGGATGTCGAGGTTCGCCAGGTCCAGGTGAACCCGGACCTGAATCCAGATGATCTTGAGAAACTGCCTGATGGCAGCATGAGCGGGGAAATTAAACCCGGGGCGGGAACAGACCCCTGGCTGATTGAATTCATTGGAGTTAAGAAGGATACAGGCAGACGCTATATTTTTTATCTCCTTATCGACAGTCGCAATGGTGAAATAATCCACGTAGGTATTGCTGGGGATAACCGCTAGAATGTTAATGTTGAAACATTGAGGGGGGCCTTCTTACGAACCGCTCGGATACCTATGACAGCAAGCTTCGCGATCCTCGGACGGACCGTCTGTTCGAGGCCATCCTGACCCTGCGCGATGTGGATGAATGCTACCAGTTCTTTGAGGACCTCTGTACTGTGGGAGAGATCAGGGCACTGGCCCAGCGCTTCCAGGTTGCAGAGATGCTTAGCAACGGGGCCACCTATGAGGAGATCGTGGCTCGAACGGGGATCAGCACCGCCACCATCAGCAGGATTAAAAGATTCCTCCATTATGGCGCCGACGGATACCGCATGACCCTGAGCCGTTTGAAAAAAAGGCGTTGACACCAAGCGTTATAAAGTAATAGTCTAAGAGTGCCGTGACACTTTAGCGCGGTAAAGCGATAAAGGAAGATGACATTGGACGGTTTGGAGTATTGGGTCAACGAAGCGAGCGGCCTTAGAAGGATAGAGGACAAGCTGATAGGCCTTTGGTCTAAATGGGGTTATAGGGAGGTAAATACCCCAACACTTCACTCCTGGGACGACATTAATGCCGGCCGTTCCGGGGTGGGTGACAGGGCATGGAAGGTCTTGGATCAGGAAGGTAATGTCCTCTGTTTGCGTCCCGACGTAACCATCCCCATCGCCCGGCTTGTGGCGACCGACCTGCGAGACGAACCGAGACCCTTGCGTCTAAGTTACGCGGGAGCCACCTTCCAGAGGGGGACAATGGCGGGTGCTGCCGAGGAGAGGCCGCAATATGGGTTGGAGCTGGTCGGCGTCGATTCCCCGGCTGCCGATGCAGAGGTCCTGGCGATGGCTGCCGAGAGTTTACTCGCTTTCGGTCTGGATGAATTCCGGCTGGTGGTAGGCCACATGGGTGTTCTTGACGGCGTCCTGGCGGGTTCGGGGCTATTGGCTGAGGAAGGGGACAGGGTCAAGCAGGCCCTGCAAAACCGGGATCACGTCGCTTTGGAAAGGCTGGTTGCCCCTGTTGGAGCCCCGGCGGGAAGGACCAGTCTTCTTAGGTACCTAACGGAGCCACTAACGTTGCCTCTGGGCCGCGCCGCGGAATCCTTGGGGTTTCCCGCAACAGATGACGACCCGTCTTGGAGCCGCCTGCATGAGGTGGCCAGCATCATAAGGGGCTATGGGCTTGATCAGTATTTCGTCTTTGAACCGGGTCTGGTGCGCGGGCTCGGTTATTACACCGGACTGGTTTTTGAAGTTACTTGTCCGGTGCTGGCCTGGCCGGTTGGTGGCGGGGGGCGTTATGACGGGCTCATCGGCGCTTTTGGGAAGGGCGAACCTGCCACTGGTTTCGCCTTTGATGCCAGGAGTCTCTACAGGGTTCTCAAGGCCCGCGGCTTGGAGCAAAAACCGGCAATCCCTGATTTGTTGTTTGTTGCCGATGAATCCTGCAGTTACATGGCGTGGTCGAAGGCGCGAGCCTATCGCCAGCAGGGCGTGGCAGTGGAGGTCGGCCTGGAGAACGAAGTGTCAAGCATGATGGAATACGCCCGGCGCAGGGGGTTCGGTAAGGTGGTCAGGATCATGGCGGACGGATCTGAAGAGGTTCTGTTTGATAGGGGTAGCCGGTAATGGGCAACGGCTTGGTTATGGCGCTTCCGAAGGGCAGGCTCCTCCCTGTAGTGCTCGAGATGTTGCATCGTGCCGGGTTGCCGGTGCCGGATGGTGATGACGGCAGACTGGTGATAGACGCCGGTTCCGGTGTGCGCTACCTGATTTCCCGCCCGGCCGATGTGGTCGTCTATGTAAGGGAGGGGGCCGCTGACCTGGGGGTAACGTTGTGATGGAGGAACCGGAGGGGTATTACGAGCTCCTCGATCTCGGGGTCGGGGCGTGCCGTCTCTCCGTGGCTGGCGCTCTCCCTGCGGGGCAGAGCTGGCAGGAATTCCTGGCTTCGAAAGGGAATCTCATTCGAGTGGCCACAAAACACCCGCAGGCTACCCAGCGTTACTTTGCCACCATGGGGCTGTCCCCCAGGGTCATCGGGCTGCGCGGTGCCCTGGAATTGGCTCCACAGGTTGGGGTTGCCGACCTCATTGTCGACCTTGTCGAAACGGGCCGGACCTTGAAGGCCAACGGGCTGTTTGAACTCGCCGAGATAGCGGCTGTTACCGCTCGTTTAATCGCCAACCCGGTTTCCTATCGGTTCAAATCCCAGGCTATTAACCCTCTTGTCGGGAGGATGCGGGAATTGGTGGGTGGTTCGCGTTGACTCTGTTGAGGAGATTTGATGGACCAGGTTTCAGCGAATGGTTAAACGCTGATCGGGAGAAAGGGTACCCTGTTCCCGAGGGCGTGGAAGATGCTGTGAGCGCCATTCTGGCCGATGTTCGCCAGCGGGGCGACAAGGCGGTGCTGGCATACACCGAACGCTTTGACGGGGTGAGCCTGACCCCGGGTGATTTGGTCGTCCGTGGCAGTGAATTCGGAGAGGCGGCGAATTCGCTGGACCCTGCTTTGTTCTCCGCCTTGCGGACTACAAGGGATCGCATAGAAGCCTTCCACAGGCACCAATTGGAAGAAGGTTACGAGATACGCGACCAGGACGGCAACATCTGCGGCCGGGTCATCAGGCCCTTGCAGCGGGTGGGTATCTATATACCGGGGGGGCGCGCTGAATACCCCTCATCCGTCTTGATGTGCGCCATTCCAGCCAGGCTGGCGGGGGTCCAGGAGATCATCGTCTGCACCCCTCCCGGGGAGGACGGGCGGATACCGGCTTCGGTCCTGGCGGCCGCGGGCCTGGCGGGTGTCACACTCGTCTATAAGGTCGGCGGGGCGCAGGCAATTGCCGCCATGGCCTATGGGACAGAGACCATTCCCAAGGTCGATAAAATTGTCGGCCCGGGGAACATCTATGTCACCGTGGCAAAGAGGATGGTCTACGGTGCGGTCGATATCGACGGGCTTCACGGTCCCAGTGAAGTGGCCATCGTGGCGGATGAGAGGGCTAACCCCGTTTGGGTTGCGGCGGACATGCTGGCACAGGCGGAGCACGACCCTCTCGCGCGGGCCGTTCTCCTTACGCCAAGTGCAGACCTGATTGATTCCGTGGAGGAAGAAATCGAGGCCCAGTTTGACAAATCACCTAGGGCGGACGTCATGAGGGCATCGCTCCGTGACTACGGGGCAGTTGTGCAGGTCAAGGACTTGGACGAGGCCATGGAACTGGCGAACCTGATGGCGCCGGAACACCTGGAACTCATGGTTAAGAACCCCGCGCCGCTGCTGGATTCGGTACAGAACGCCGGCGCGGTGTTTCTGGGCTATCACTCTCCTGTCGCTGCAGGTGATTACTCTGCGGGCACGAACCACGTTTTACCCACCGGCGGGTCGGCTCGTTATTTCTCCGGCCTGGGTGTGGAGGCTTTCGTCAAGCGGATTGATTACTTTGAAGGGTCGGAATTTGGATACGCGGAGTGGGGCGAGGCGGCAATCAGAATTGCCTCGGCCGAAGGGTTGCAGGCGCATGCCAACTCGGTGAGTTTCCGCATGAGGGGCGTGAAGAAGTGATGAACCGTGAGGGAACGGTTAAAAGGGAGACCCGTGAAACGGCGATAAGTGTGAAGCTCGTGCTTGACGGGTCTGGCACGGCCAAGGCGGATACAGGCATACCATTCTTCAACCACATGATCGAATCCCTCGCTCGTTTTGCCGGGTTTGACATCGAGATCGAGGCCAGGGGCGACCTGGCCGTCGACGGCCACCACACCGTAGAGGATGTGGGTATCGTGTTGGGCCAGGCCTTCGCCAGGGCGATCGGCAACCGTTCCGGCATCAGGCGGTATGGATGGGCCGCGCTGCCAATGGATGAATCCCTGGTTCTTGTTTCTTTGGACGTTTCCGGGCGGGTATACCTTGGGTGGGAGGTCCCTCTGGAGCCACGTTCTTTTGGTTATTTTCACACCGAGCTTGCCGAGGAGTTCTGGCGGGCCTTTGTCAACAATGCCGGTCTGAACTTGCACGTTCGCCTTCTCGCTGGTACAAACGCCCATCACGTGCTGGAGGCGGTTTGGAAGGGTGTGGGGCTTAGCCTCGGGCAGGCGGTTTCATCCGCTGATGGACTGGATGGGCCGCTATCCACGAAGGGGGTTCTCGGTTGATGCCGACGGCCCTTAGGGGGGACAGGCCGTTGATAGCGGTGGTTGATTACGGGATGGGGAACCTTCGCAGTGTCTCCCAGGCTCTGTCATTCCTATCCTGTCGGCATGTTGTCACCGCCTGCCCCGAGGATCTGGATCAGGTTGTCGGCATTATGGTGCCCGGGGTTGGTGCATTCCCGGACGCCATGGAGCGGCTCAACGGCTCCGGCCTTTCCGATGCCATCAAGAGGCAGGTTGCCAAAGGCAAGCCCCTGCTTGGGATATGCCTGGGTCTGCAGATACTGTTTGAGACCGGCGAGGAGGCTGGCGGGGCTGTTGGCCTTGGCCTCCTTCCCGGCAGGGTGGTCCGGCTGGCTGGACCGGAAATGGCCGGGCTCAAGGTCCCGCACATGGGCTGGGATACGGCGGAATGGTCAGGGCCTTTCCCGCTCCTCAAATCGATTGCGTCACCGGCGTATTTCTACTTCGTACATTCCTATTGCATTCCGGCGCCTGAGGGGGCCGATGGCATGAGCGTGGCGTCCTGCACATATGGCAAGAAATTTATCGCCGCCGTTCAGAGGGGGAATGTGATGGGCACTCAGTTTCACCCCGAAAAGAGCGGGCGTGTAGGGCTTGAGGTGCTGAAGAATTTCCTGGGGATCTGCCATGCGGAACGGACCGCGGAGAGCGGCGGCGCTGCCGTTGGAGGTGGTTGTTGATGCTGGTTATACCGGCCATCGACCTTCTGGGCGGTCGCTGCGTGCGCCTTACCCAGGGGCGTTATGATAAGGAAACCGAGTACTCCCGCCAGCCGGCCGAGGTTGCCAGGGAATGGGTCAAACAAGGCGCGCAAAGGTTGCACATCGTTGACCTTGACGGCGCCAAGGAAGGCAGACCTGTCAACATAGAGACCCTGAGGGGGATTGCGTCCGTTGCCGACGTCCCTGTCCAGTTCGGCGGGGGCATCCGCAATGCCGGTCACCTGGAAGAGGTGTTTGCCGCTGGCGCCAGCCGCGCCATCCTGGGCACAAGGGCGCTTACCGATAGAGGGTTCCTAATAAATGCCCTCTCCGAGTACGGCGAAAGGGTGATAGTAAGCGTCGACGTGCGGGGGAACAAGGTCATGCTTCAGGGGTGGCTGGAGGACAGTGGCATGGACTTCGAGGCCACCGTACGAGATCTGTACGGTGCCGGCCTCCGTGAGATCATCGTGACTGACGTCAGCCGGGACGGCACCCTTGAAGGGTTGGACCCGTCCCTCATTCAAACGGCAGCCTCGGCGGGTATGGGTGTTATCGCGGCCGGCGGGGTGGGGAGCCTGGACGACATACGCCTGCTCGGGCAGATCCCCGGGGTGAAGGGTGTAATCGTGGGGAAGGCCCTTTACGCGGGCCGGTTTTCCCTGGCAGAGGCCTTGGCCGAAGCCCTCAATACTTAAAGGTGCGGTGAAAAAGCGCGAGGGGGTAACCACATGCTGGCCCGTCGCATAATCCCCTGCCTGGATATTAAAGACGGCAGGGTGGTTAAGGGGATAAACTTCGAAGGTCTGCGCGATGCTGGCGACCCGGTGGAACTCGCCGCCTTCTATGACCGTTCCGGGGCAGACGAGCTGGTTTTCCTGGACATTTCGGCTTCCCATGAGGGCAGGAAAACGACGTTCGATGTCGTAGGCCGTGTGGCCGCCCAGGTCTTCATCCCCCTCACGGTAGGGGGCGGTATTGGCAGCGTCGAGGACATGCGTGAGGCGCTCTTGAGCGGGGCCGATAAGGTGTCTCTCAACACTGCTGCCGTAAGGGATCCTGGAATCATATCCCAGGGGGCAAAACGCTTCGGGAGCCAGTGCATGGTTCTGGCTATTGACGCCAGACGCACGGGGCACGGCAAATGGGAGGTTTTCACGCACGGGGGGCGCAAACCCACCGGAATCGATGCTATTGAATGGGCGCGGCAGGGGGTTGAGCTGGGCGCCGGGGAAATCCTTCTGACCAGCATGGATGCCGACGGGACCAAGGACGGTTTCGACTTGGAACTGACAGCCGCGGTGTCCGAGGCCGTGCAGGTTCCCGTCATTGCCTCCGGTGGAGCAGGGAACCTGGAGCACATCCACCGTGTTCTGACAGACGGTAAGGCCGATGCAGCCCTGGCTGCTTCCATCTTTCACTACGGAACGTACACCGTCAAGGACGCCAAGGACTATCTGGCCCAGAGGGGGGTTCCTGTCAGGTGAAACATAATATTCGGTTTGGCCCGGACGGCCTGGTTCCGGTTGTCGTGCAGGATTATGCCAATGGTGATGTGCTAATGGTCGCCTATGCCAATCTTGAGGCGTTGGAGAAGTCGCGGTCAGAGGGCAGGGCATGGTTTTATAGCCGCAGCAGGCAAGGGTTATGGCTTAAAGGTGAAACCTCGGGCAATTTCCTTTATATAAAAGACATCCGGTACGACTGTGACGCCGATACGATCCTTTATCGGGTGAAGCCGACAGGGCCTGCCTGTCACACAGGGGAGCGGACCTGTTTCTACCGCACCCTTTCAGATGGCCATTGTATCCTTGATGAAGCGGAAACCCGCCCGGGGGATGCCGACAACGGGAAGGGCGTCTCCACGTCAAACGCAGAGATATTGCTTGAACTGTACAGGTTGGTGCGCGAACGCAGGGCTAATCCAAGAGATGGTTCTTATGTCAACCGCTTGTTAGTGGAAGGGCGCGATCGGATCATCCAGAAGGTCGGAGAAGAAGCAATCGAAACGGTCATCGCGGCCAAAAACAACGATGATACCAGACTGGTGAGCGAACTCGCCGACTTCCTTTTCCATGGGACAGTAATGCTCGCAGAACGCGGCGTTTCCTGGGAATCCGTTTTCAACGAGCTGGCTCGCCGACGCAAATAAACCAAATTGTTAACCCTTAATCGCCGAAGTCGAAGTCGAACAATTCCTTGAACAGGCTCTTTTTCTTATGGGGTTTGCCGTATCGCTCATATTTCTCATATCCCTCGTGTTTCCCGTATCCCTCATGTTTCCGGTGGGGTTCGTTGTAACGGGTCTCGGACCGGTCGAAATCGCTCTCCCAGGCGTCTGAGGATGCTAGGATTTTATCAAGCTCGCCCCTGTCAAGCCACACACCCCGGCATTCCGGGCATATATCAATCTCGACGCCGCGCCTCTGAACCGGGCGCATGGTAACATCGCAAAGAGGGCACTTCATCGGCCTATCCTGCTCCTTTCTGTTAATCCCCTTCCACGGGATCAATATATCACAAAAGCGTCAGCAAAACCTTTCGGCTCCTGGGACCATCGAACTCGCTGAAGAAAACCCGCTGCCACGTTCCCAGCCACAACCTGCCATCTCTGACAGGGAGGCTCAAGCTGCAGCCGACAAGGCAGGTCTTCATGTGGGCATCGGAATTCCCTTCAACATGTCTGTATTCGGGGTCCTGTGGGGCGAGACGGGCAAAGGCGTCCAATAGGTCGAGTGTGACATCCGGGTCATGACCCTCATTGACCGTTACCCCTGCGGTGGTATGGGGAATGAAGATGTTGCAGATGCCGGAGGTCAGTCCTGTCCTGGCGATGAAGGCATTAACCCTTTCAGTTATGTCGATAAATTCATTCCGTTTGGCGGTCTTCACTTCAATGATGCCCTGGTTCAAACGGGGTCACCCTTTCATTTTTGAAATGAGCCTTTTTCACCGGGCTTGTAAGGATTGAACCCCGTTAGTAATAATTTGTCCATGCCCCCAATATCTATTTCCTTGAGGGGGGGCAAGCCATGTCAGAGGATATTTTTCAGCGCATGTCTCCAGGTTTGCGGCGGGTATTGCAAAAGGCGTTTGGCCAACCCGGCGCGCAGCCCTGGGAGGAGGTGCGACTCAGGGCCGGTGCGCCGCTGCTTGTCGTTTCCGCCCATGGGGACTTCTTTTTGGACCCTTCCGGAAACGTGACTCACTTGGAGGCCAATGCCTGGCGGGTTACCCGTGAGGAGATCGACAAGACCGTTGATCTCATTTGCGACAACTCCGTCTACGCCCATGAGGCAGAGATCAGCCAGGGATATATTACATTGCCTGGTGGTCACCGTGTGGGTTTTTGCGGGAAGGCCGTCATGCGCGACGGGAAGGTCTTCACGCTGACCGAGATCAGTTCACTGAATATCAGACTGGCGCGCAGCGTCCCGGGAGCGGCGGACGGTCTTATGAGCTGGATACTAGACCGCAAGGGGGTGCCTTATAACACGCTGGTCTTCTCGCCCCCCGGGGCAGGGAAGACGACCATCCTGCGTGACATAGTAAGACAGTTGTCCAGGGGGAACCCGGACCTGGGCTGCAAAGGGATGCAGGTCGCTGTGGCGGATGAACGCTCTGAATTAGCGGGTACCCGCAGGGGCCTGATTCAGCATGACCTGGGTCCACGCGTTGATGTTATGGACGGATGCCCCAAGGCGATTGCTATGCTGAACCTTATCCGCGGGATGGCGCCGCAGGTTCTGGTAACAGATGAGATTGGACGCATGGAGGATGCCGATGCGCTGGCGGAGGCCGTCAGGTGCGGGATCAGGGTGATAGTCAGCGCCCATGGAGGGAGCCTGGTCGAAGTGGCGGCACGCCCCATGATGCGAGAGCTGCTCAAGGCCAAGGTGTTCGCCAGGATGGTGCGGCTGGGCCGGAGCGAAGGCTCGGGCACCATCGAGGAGATTTGGGATGGCCGGGACGCGACGCTCCTGCACCCGGCGCGCGGGCGGAGCAATCTCATACGCCTCAAGGGATGAAAACGGCATGATCAAGCTGCTGCTTTCGGTGGCTATAGTCGGCGGGACAAGTACGGCCGGTTGGCTCCTGGCGAGGGATCTAAAGCGTCGGCCTGAAGAACTCCGATCCCTGCAAACCGCTGTCAGATTCCTTCAAACAGAGGTGGATTTCAGGCAGTCCGCCATCCCTGAAGCCCTGTCCCGGGTGGCCGCTCTCAGCTCGTGGCCGGCGGGGAGGTTGTTCTCCAGGGCTGCCGAGTATCTGAACCAGGGAGAGGCTGCGGACGTCCAATCGGCCATGACCGTTGCCATGGAGGAAGTGTTCCGCCATACGGCGCTTGCGCCTTCTGACGCCGAACTGATCATTGATCTCGCCTCTAGCCTGGGGAGGTCCCACCGTGAGGACCAGATCAGGCACCTTACCGTATGCCTTGAGCGGCTTGCTGCTGCCGAACGGGAGGCAAGGGAGGTAGCGAGAAACAATGTACGCATGTTCACCTACCTCGGGGTCTTGAGCGGCACGGCCATCGTTCTGCTTGTTGTATAGGGGGTTGTTGTGCAGGGAGGGAGCCTCTTGACTGTTGACGTCATATGGCAAATAGCCGGGATCGGGATCCTGGTGGCGGTTATCTATAGTGTCTTAAAACAGGCAGGGCGTGATGATATGGCGTGGCTGGTGGCCCTTGGAGGGGTTACCGTCGCCCTGTGGGTGGTCATCAGGCTGATCAACCAGCTTTTCCTTACAGTCCGCACGATGTTTCAGCTCTGACGGAGGACCGGAGGTGTTTGCCCGTGGAAATCGCCAAGGTTGTTGCAGCCGGGCTGGTGGTGGTGGTTCTCCTGGGGGTTATACGGCCGCAGCGGCCGGAGATGGGCGTGCTCCTGTCCCTGGTGGCCGGGGTCTATATCCTCTACACAGTCATCGGGTGGATTACCCCGGTAATCCGGCTGCTGGAAGATCTGTCGCTCCAGGCCAAGGTCAGTCTGCAATACCTGAATCTTATCCTGAAGATCATCGGGGTTGCCTACCTGGCTGAGATCGGCTGCCAGGTTGCCAGGGATGCCGGTGAGGGAGCTATTGCCAGCAAGATCGAACTTGCCGGTAAGGTCCTCATCATGGCCCTGTCGGTGCCGATTTTCTCAGCGGTTATGCAGGCAGTGCTGAGGCTTCTGGCATGAAACGAGCGCCGCAAGGGGGTGGGGGTATTGGGCCGCAAGCTAATGTTGTTGCTTGCAATATGCGTGTTCTTCCTCAACCCTTCCAGTGTGCGGTGCCTTGAGCCCGCAACGGTAGAGCAGGATGCCGATAAAATGTTAGATAACCTCGCGCGCCAACAATGGGATGCAATAGATACGACGCAGCTTGACAAGGTTGTCCAGGAATTGAACAGGGAAATGTCCCCCTACCTGCCATCGCTCAACCGGGAAACGATTTGGAAACTCCTGCGCGGTGAGGGTAAGGAGTGGCACCCTGGCAGCATTGTTCGAGGGCTTGTGCGATACTTCCTGCATGAGGTTGTTCAAGGGGCGGGCCTGCTAGCCAGATTGGTTGTCCTGGCCGTTATGGCCTCAGTGCTCTACAACCTTCAAGCGTCGTTTTCAAACGCCCAGGTTGCCCGCATAGCATACGCCATAGTTTTCCTGGCGCTGCTCGGGTTGGCGCTGGCCAGTTTTCACCTGTCGGTTCAGCTTGGGCTTGAAGCGGTCGGCAAAATGGTCAGTTTCATGCAAGCCATCCTGCCGCTGTTGATAACCCTGCTGGCCGGTTCAGGCGCCATCCTCTCGGCAGGGCTATTTAACCCGTTCGTTATCGCCATCACCTATCTGACCAGCCAACTGGTTACCAAATGGGTTATGCCAATGCTCTTTCTTTCCGGGATAATCGATCTCACCACCGGTTTCTCGGAGAATATCAGGCTCACTGGACTGGCCAAGACCCTCCGGCAGGGGGGCATGGTCGTGCTGGGCGTGGGGTTGAGTCTCTTTTTGGGCATCATGGCCGTCTACGGTGTGGCTGGTTCAGTCGGTGATGGAACAGCCATGCGGGCTGCTAAATTCCTGGCCAAAACCATGGTTCCGGTGGTCGGTGGCATGTTTTCCGACGCGGCAGAACTTGTGGCCACATCCTCCCTGCTGCTGCGCAACGGGGTCGGTCTTTTGGGGCTGGTGGCTATCCTGTTCTTGGTTGCCGTCCCGATACTCAAACTCATTTCTCTCATTCTGGTGTACCGGCTGGCGGCAGCAGCCATTCAGCCTCTGGGGGGGCAGGCCATGGCGGCTTGCCTTGATGGCTTGGCGTCAACGGTGGTCCTGATAACGGTTTCCCTGGGGGCCGTGGCGGTCATGTTCTTTATGACCCTCAGCGCGGTTGTAGGCGCAGGGAATGCCGCAGTCATGTTTCGGTAAAGGGGGTTCGTCGGTGGAGGGTCTTACTGCTTGGGTCAAACAGGTGATCCTTATAGCCTTACTAGCAGGGTTGGTCGAAATGATCATGCCTGATTCCATCTCCCGCCGCTACACCCAGGTTGCCCTGGGGCTGTTGGTCATGCTTTCGATACTCCTTCCCTTTCTGCAATTCCTCCAACAGGATATCGACTGGGAAACGGCCCTTGCCTTTAGCGGTCAGGAGGCCAGACCAGCATTGGCTTTGCCCGGAGAGGTCGAGCGATTTAAGGCCAACGAAAGGCGTATGGTCCTTGAGGTTTATTCCGGCCGATTGGCACGCAGGGCGAGGGAGGCTGCTGCCGGAGTCGACGGGGTTCGGGATGTGCGAATCAGCGTCCAGGTCGAGACCGATCCACGCAGTCCCAGGTACGGGAGCGTCCTCGGCGCCACTGTTGAGGGTTGGTTGAATGACAAAACCCAGCAAAGTATTCAGGCGACGAGTGATTCTATTGCAGACACTGTTGGCAGGGTCCTGGGGCTTGAGCGCGAGAGGGTATCGGTGGTTATCAAGGGTTAGGGTTACAACGACAGGGGGTGAGGTCAATGGATGCAACGGAGGGTCGTTTGCAGGAGGAGCCAAAATGGAAGGGGTCCTGGGTCCTCCCACAGCAACTGATGCTTAAAGAACCACAAAAACGGGTTATGCGTCTCATCGCCGTCGTGGTCTTGACGAGCCTTTTCCTGATAATCCTCCTTGACGGCCTGGGGGGAGTGAATACCCGGCACAAGGGGGCTTTTACGGACATGGCCCTGACCGTGGCGCCGGAAACCGGTTTAGAAACGCCAGCAGATGGCGCTGGGACGGCTGATAGCCCCAGGGAACTGGAGCGTTCCCTGGCCAGGGACCTTGAAGCCATTCTTAGCCGAATAAAGGGTGCGGGTGAGGTGCATGTTGAGGTAGCACTTGAAGGGGGGCAAATCCAGGACTACGTTCAGGACCGGGTCAATGGCGAGGAAACGGTTGCAGTTGTTCAAGGTCCAGTGAAATCGAGCCCTCTGATACGCCAGGTCCGCCGCCCGGAGGTTAAGGGCGTACTAGTTGTAGCGCAAGGTGGAACCGATCCCTCAGTTCGGGAGGAGCTTGTAAGGGCCGTTCAATCGGCAATGGGTGTGCCAATACACATGGTCAGGGTATCGCCTGGAGCCCCTTAAGGCCGGGACTTTTTGAGTATATCTTTGGGGGTGGCTGGACATGAAGTTCAGGGATGAAACAAAGAAGCCTTTCCGGTTGAACCAAGCACACCGCAGGCTGCTGGTTTTTCTGCTCATCCTCGCGGGGGTTTTCTCCTACCTCGGTTCAAAATGGGATTCTTTCAGTAAGGAGGTGATGGTGAAGCAGAAGCAAACGGCCCCCGAAGGGGCTATGCTGGTAAGGGGAGAGCAGTCGTCCAGCGTCACGGTTACCACGGGTTCGGCGGAGAAGTCCGAGAAGGGGAACGGTATGCCGGGCGACTTTTACAGCGCAGCCCGATTGGAGCGGGATCGCATCCGCAGTGAACGCATCCAGACGCTGAAGGATTTGGCTGCCGACCCCAAGGTTACTGACGCGATCCGCGAGCGCGCGCAGGGGGAGCTCCTGACGGTCAGTGAAAGGCGGCAACGCGAAGCAGAGGCGGAGATGCTTTTAAAGGCCAAGGGTTATGATATGTCGGTGGTGTTCCTGAACGAGAAAGGGGCAGTTGTTGTCACGGGGTTAGCCCGCATTGAGCCGTCCGACGCGGCCAGGATCAGCGACCTTGTCGCCACGGCAGCGGGGATCAGCATGTCGGATGTGCTGATTGTGCCATATAAGCGACAATAAATAATGTATTATAATTTACCATAGCAAAGGAGAAGGGAGTGATTGGTATGTCAGAAGAACAGGTCCCCACTTCTGTTGAAACCCTGGAGTCGGCAGGGGCAGGGATAAAGATCTCCGAAGAGGTTGTTAAGATCATAGCAGGCATAGCCGCCAGTGAGGTTGACGGTGTTGCCGGCATGAGCGGGGGTCTGGTGGGCGGGATCACCGAAATTCTTGGTCGCAAGAACCTGTCGCGGGGCGTGAAGGTTCAGGTCGGGGAAAAGGAGGCCGCTCTGGACATATTTGTAATAGTTCAGTACGGCAGGAGCATTCCCACGGTAGCACAGGAGATCCAGGAAAAGGTGCGGCAGGCGGTGGAGAGTATGACTGGTCTGCGTGTTGTAGAAGTAAATGTTCACGTGCAGGGTGTCTCCTTTGGTCACGCTCATTCAGAAGAGGTAGAATCGTAAAGCGAGACCTGTACTGGGCTAGCTGTCTTGCAGCCGGAGGGGGCATTGGATGGGGATTTTTGACAGAATAATCCTTACGCTATACACTATCGCATTGACAGTGATCTCTGCGGCCTTTGTGGCTCTGGCTACCGGGTGGCTCATGCCCCTGAATTACATTGAAACAGTTCTCAGTGATATAAACGGCCGGTGGGTTGTCGGACTCGCCGGCTCGGCCTTTTTTGTGGCCAGCGTACGCCTTCTTTACTTTGCTTTCAGGAGGAGCGGCGGCTCCAGGTCGATAGTTCATCGGTCGGAATTGGGAGAGGTCAGGGTCTCATTGGAAGCCGTTGAAAACCTGGTGACCCGGGTCGCTGTTCTAAAACCCGGCGTTAAAGACGTCCGGGCCAGTGCCGGTGCAACAAACGGAAAGGTGACAGTCAACTTGCGCATTAGGGTTTCTCCCGACACCAGCATCCCCCAGTTAAGCGATGAATTGCAGCGTGAGGTTGCCAGGCAAGTTAGAAACGTTATCGGCGTAGAGGTTGCCCAGGTGCGTTTACACGTTACCAGCATCACCACAGATAATAAGCGTGGCCGGGTGGAATAGCTATGAGGTTCTTTGAACGCGAGGAGTTTCGGGACTGGTGGTGGCGGCACAGGGGAAAAGCCCTCGGGGCCCTGTTTGGGTTCATGATTGGGCTTCTTTTTTGGGCTGTGGGGCTCTTTTGGGGTATTTTCATAACGGCCCTTACAATAGCGGGCTACCTGGCTGGCAAGAGATTTGACGACGAAGGCGAAGAGGGTCTGGCGGAGTTAATTAGTCGCATTCTGGGGGACAGGCGGTGAATTATAGGGCATGAGCAGGCGTCTTGGCAGGGAACTCGCGATCAAGGTCCTTTATGAATCAGAAATCGGCGGGGGAGACCTCGAGGCTTCACTGGATTATCATGCCGATGAAGAGGACGCGCCCGCGGAAAGCCGCAGTTTTGCCGCTGAATTGATAAAAGGTATAACGGCTTGTCTTGACGAATTAGACAAGTACATAGCTACGTATTCCCGCGACTGGAGGGTGGAGCGTCTCGCGGCTGTGGACAGGAATATCCTCCGTCTGAGCCTGTATGAATTGCTTCACAGGCCGGATATACCTGCAAGCGTATCCATCAACGAGGCCGTTGAGTTGGCCAAGCTTTATGGGGACGATGAGTCCAGCCGTTTCATAAATGGCATTTTAGGACGCGTTGCACGCGAGTTGTCACCGGCAGGAGCGGGGCAAGGGGGCCCCAGGGATAAGCGCGAAAACGATTGACGGCAAAAGACTGGCGGAGCAGGTCCGATTGGGCCTCCGTTCCAGGGTGGAGACCCTTTCCGGGAGGGGTATGGTTCCCGGGCTTACGGTTGTCTTTGTGGGGGACGACCCTGCCTCTGAGATATACGTTCGCAATAAGGAAAAAGATGCCAGAGGGCTTGGGTTCGACTCACGAACGCTGAGACTCCCCTCCGAAACGACGCAAGAGGAACTCCTGAGGGTCGTCGAGGGTCTTAACCGGGATGAGAGGGTCCACGGTATTCTTGTTCAGTCACCCTTACCCCGTCACATTGACTTTGAAAAAATAGTTGAGGCAATTGACCCCAATAAGGATGTTGACGGGTTCCACCCTTTAAATATGGGCAGGCTGGCCCGAGGGCGGAAAACGATGGCCGCCTGCACCCCCAGGGGCGTCATGGAGATGATCCGCAGCACGGGGGTAGACGTCCGTGGCCTGCATGCGGTTGTCGTCGGGCGGTCCACGATAGTTGGCCGGCCCATGAGCCTGCTCCTTCTGGCGGCGGATGCAACCGTAACCGTCTGCCACAGGTGGACTGACGACTTGGCCAGATTCACACGTCAGGCAGATATTCTGGTTGCCGCTGTGGGTCAGCCTGGTCTTATTACGGCTGATATGGTCAAACAGGGCGCGATTGTCATCGATGTCGGGATAAACCGTGTTGGCGAGCGCGTTGTCGGGGACGTTGAATTCGAACAGGTTCGGGGTGTGGCGGG
>DYIG01000013.1 GCA_020723725.1 Thermaerobacter marianensis
GGCGGGCCTTTCTTAAGGTTTTTTACCCCATAAAATATGTAGCCATTGCAAGCGCGGAGGCGCGGAAGAATGGGCTTGATCCCTTGTTGGTTCAGGCTGTTATCCGCGTGGAGAGCCGCTTCGGGACCGATGCGGTTTCAAAACAGGGCGCCCGCGGCCTTATGCAGGTTATGCCCGAAACCGGCAGGTGGGCGGCGGATCAGATTGGCAGGGACTCATTCAACATCGACGACCTGTATAGTCCCGCGGTCAATATCTCCATAGGGACATGGTACCTCTCGGAGCTCGAGCGTGAGTTTGGCGGCAGCCTTCCGGCCGCCCTTGCGGCTTATAACGGTGGTCGACATAATGTGCGCACCTGGCTGTCGGAGGGTCGATGGGACGGTTCGGAGCAGCGGATAGATGACATACCTTTTGCGGAGACCCGCCACTTCGTACGATCCGTCCTGAGGGATCACCGAATGTATCACTGGTTGTACGGCCGCAGTTTTATTGAAAAAGGGGGGTAAGCATGAAGCGGTTGGTTCAGTATTTCGTGGAGGGCATACTCGTTCTCGCCCCACTGGCTCTTACCGTTTACGTGGTTGGCAGGGTGCTTTCACTCCTTGAATCCTTCGGAGAAAACTTTATCCAACTGGGACTCCCTGCCATACCGGGCTTGGGACTCCTGGTTACGCTTATAATTATAACTACAGCGGGTTTCGTTGCGAGCCACTGGCTGGCCAAGCGGTTTATTGGAGCCCTGGAAGGGGCAATGGGCCGGATCCCGCTTATCAAGAGCATCTACGGCAGCATCAAGGACGTCATAGATGCCTTTGGTGGAAAGAAACAGTCCTTTTCCAAGGTGGCGCTTGTCAAGGTTCCCGGTTCACCGGTGGAGCTATTGGGTTTCATCACCAAGGAGGATATGGGCTTTCTTGGACCCGAGGGCAGGGATCGCGTCTCAGTCTACATACCACAGTCACTCCAATTGGGCGGCTTTGTGGCCATTGTGCCCAAAGAAAATGTCACAGTGCTTGATACACCGCCGCAGGTGGCTCTCCGCTTTCTCATGACGGCCGGGATGACCGAGGGAGGGTCACAGGAGGAAAACGGAGGGAATATGAGGTCCAAATGATGGATACCCGCGAAAGAATCCTGCATCTGACCCTTTTCTTGGTGGGCGCTGGCGCGCTCGTCAGGGGTCTGGGACTGAAACCGGAACAACTGGCGACAGCGGCCTTCTTTTCTGTCCTTTTCCTCTGGATGGTGACCGCTAACCGTGGACAGGCCCCTCTCAGGCCGGTAACTTTGCTCGATTGGGCTTCTCTGGCGCTGCCTGCAGCCTATCTTCTTTCCACCATTGGCGCGGCAAGCCTGAGGGAGGCGGTCCAGGTTGACATTCGCGTGTTAACGGGCCTCTTTGTTTACTGGATTATTCGTTTGACACTCACCGCCACCCCTGGTTTGGCGGGTAAACGCGCCGGTTTGGCCGTGACATACATCGCCGGTGCAGGTGTCGTATTATCCCTTTTGGGCCTGGGGGCAGCGGCCGGGCTGATCCATCTCAAGGATGCCTTTTATTCGGACCGTATTTCTTCAACGATGCAGTACCCCAACGCCCTGGCAGCCTATCTGATAGTCTCCCTCCTGGCGGTTGTAACTTCCCTGACCCGGCTGCTCTATGATACATCCTCACCGCGAAGGTGGCTCAAGGTATCCGGTTGGGCGGCTCTGTTTATCGTGATTGCGGTAACATTCCTGCTGACCAAGTCGCGCGGCGCGCTCTTGGTCCTGCCGGTTGCCCTGGCGTTGTATCTCTTCCTGGTCTGGATAAAGGTTGGCCGTACGAAGGCCTTTGCAGCACTGGCGTTCTCAGTCGTTTTGGGGGCGGCTTCCTGGGGGACCTTGCTCCTATCGGACTCAATTTTCTCTCTGCAGGGTTCGAGCGAGGCGGAGTCGTCTAATAGTCAACTGACGGGGGGCGTTGTTGACCGCGCTTCCTCAATGAGCACACAGGATTACAATGCTTGGTCACGCATACAGTGGTCCCGTGATGCCCTGCACATGGGAATGGAACACCCTATCAAGGGTGGCGGGGGAGGCGCCTGGGAGACCACCTACCTGAAACACCAGAGTTACGGCTACTGGAGTACCCAGGTTCATAATCACTTCGCGCAGGTGTTTGTGGAAACGGGCATCATCGGTATCCTGGCTCAGCTGGCGGTGATCGTTGGCGTGGCCTGGGCGGCCCTATCATTCAGAAAGGAAGACGCCCACGGTCAGGCGCTACTTGTAGCTATGACAGCCGCCGGTGTTGCCGCCCTTTACATGCATTCCGCGATCGACTTCACCCTTTCCCTGCAGGCGGTATACTTGCTTTTATGGGCGCTGTTAGGTTTGCTGGGAGGGTTGTCTGCCGCCGCCCGCGGGGTCGTTGAGAGAAAAAAGAAGGCTCGCCACACAGATTTCATAATAACTGGAACCATGGTCGCAGGCGCCGTGGTCCTTGTATTATCCCTTTCCCTTTTTGCAGGGGATGTCTACGGACGCAAGGCGGTTGCCGCCAGGGAAATGGATGACATTGAAGCGGCGGAGGCAAACCTGAAACGGGCAACCGGTTTTGACCCCCTGACGGCATCCTACAGGGCCGACCTGGCTGTGACGCGTTTGGCCCTGGCCGAGGTGTCGGGCGGGCGTCCGGATCTGACAGCCGCAGAGGCTCTCGTCCGCAAGGCCATTGACCTCGACCCCTACTTCCCGGGGTATCACTCACTGTTGGGGTCCATTCTTATTTCCAAGGGGGACTATGGGGCTGGTCTGAAGGAGATGGAGAGGGCGCTGGAACTCAACCCTTTTCTGGCCAACCGTTACGAGGACTTGGCCCGTGCCAATTTCCATGTGGCCACGCGGAAACTGCAATCAGGTAGCAGCCGCTCGGAGGTAAAGGGCCATCTTGAAGCCATAAATGGGATCGCCCAGAGCATGGCCGCACAGAGCCGCCGTGTGCCTGACCCTGTTCCACCCGATTTCAGGCTGCCCGAACGCACCCCCGGGATGTCATTGTTATTGGGGCAGGCGGAGGCGCTTTTGGGGCTGCCCGATAAGGCGGAACAACACCTGAAGGAGACAGTCAATAGCAGTCCGGATGCCTACCCCATACCACCCTCCCGGGGTGACTTTACGGAGAAAACCCGCCAGTCCATAACTAAGTATGTCGAGGGTTTGAAGGTCGATGCCGCCGCCTGGCTTATCGCCCTCTATCGTGAGTATGGGCGTGAAGGGGATGTGAGCCAGGTATTGGAAACCACCAGCTTGAAGGAAGAGGACCTTGCCGGTGCGGCTAACACAAACGCCTCCATTATCAAACTATATAAGGACCTGGGGAAGGAAAAATAAAGGGGCCTTACCCCATGAAACACCCCTTTATTCTCTGTCAGGCTACCATCGTGTCTTTATCCGTCAAGCAGCATTCCACAACCCTGTCACCCTCAATCCGGAAGGTAAGCACCTGGTTGCCGCGTTGGGCTGAGATGCGCCCGTCCGGACCGGGTGTACCCTGGTTCCAGATGTTGAGCAGGGCCATCGCCACCGCCATTGGCGCCATGCGCCCGAACTGGCTGACGTACCATGTATAAACCTCAGGGGTAATGGAGTGCAGCATTTTAACCTGGTAGTAGTTGCTGCTGTCGCCCTGTTCCTCAACGAGGACGGCCTGGTCATTCCACTCCAGAAGGCGGAACTGACCGGTTGGACCGTTGGCCTCGGCCACGGGTCTGCCTTCGGAGAGAGCCACCGATATCTGGCGGCTGCGCAGTTGCTGTATGGTCCGGAGGCTGGCCGTCTTCGAGGCCCAACCCTGCTCCGACGCCTTTGAAACCAGCTTCGACCAGCCCGAGCCCTGAACCTCTGCGAGCCACACGTCGTCAACAGTCGCTTCCGCGGACTTCTTGGTTTCGGGTGTGATGGCCTTCTTTTCAGGCTTCTTGGGGTCGGGCCTGCTGTTTTCCCTCTCCGAAGGGGGGTACTTGGCCGCTGCGGGTTCGGCCATCGGTTCAATTGGTTTGGGTTCAGATACGGGTGCGGCTACGGACGCAGCTACAGATGCGGCTGCAGCCGCCACGCTTGCCGGAACTGACGGCGCCGGTGGAGCGATATACTTGCCTGCAGGCCTGGCGGGGGGACGCGTGCCGCGCCGGTTCCGAGTGTTGCGCCTTCCAGCCCGCCATATGTCCCCGTAAACCCTGCCCTGAATCGGTTCCGTGAAGAAAGGCGGGTACTGTTCGGGGAGGGCGTTCCCCTTGGCCTCATTACACTCCCTGTGCGCCAGTTGGATGTTAACCATGGAATCGGGGCCGCCCTGGCTTATGGGTATGATATGGTCCTGAGTAGCCTCCTCAGGGGAAGAGATAGCGGAGTTGCACAGACCGCACACCAGCGGCTGGTTCAGCACATTTATCAGGAGCCGTTTCCTTGCTTCCCCGTGGGGTATGGCCCAGTGACCGCTGGAATGTTGGACAAGACACCCGGCCTCCTCCGCTTTTTTTACATCTTTATGGGTCATGAGCCCTTCAATAAGCCGCATGGTGGAGTGATAGATAAGAAGGTGGTCTTCCCACCACGGCAGTGTTGTCTGCAGGGTTTTCTTGTTAAGCAAAACCCAATTGGCTTGCAGACGCGATTTCCCGGCAGGAAGCACACCCGAGTGGATTCTGGCTATCCAACCCAGTATGGCGTATTTATCCTGTTCTGCCTCGTTACCGGACCAAGATTTGACACCTTCACCCTCTCCGGTGAACAGCACATCGGCAACCCACTTGAGGTTACCCTCCGCGTCACGGAGGAATACCGTGTCACCGGAACTGAGATTCCTCCCCGGTGGTATCATGAGCAACCTTTGCTGGTCGTTAATGGGGATGGATGTGCGAAAAAAGATCCCTGATTCCAGGACATGAACGCTCAAGAATATCTTTCTCCTTTTCCGTTTAGGACATCTTTCTGGATTATAACATTTTTGTCTCTCTAACTTTTGTCAATACCTGCTCAGGCCGCACCACATTTAAACAAGGTTGAATAACATGTGTGGAACGAAATCCGATCCGAAATTTGATTTGACACCTGAGGTGGCGCTTTTGAGCCGGGATGCAAAAGGCCTAACTGAGACACCGCTACTGGACGCGCTCTTCAACTACCGGAACGATGGGGTCATTCGCTTCCATATGCCTGGACACAAAGGCGGCCGGGGCGCGCATTCACGGATGAAGGCGCTCATGGGCGACAGCGTCTATGAATATGACGTGACAGGCGTTGAAGGAATGGATGACCTCCATACGCCTCAGGGCGTTATCCAGCGGGCAGAGCGCCTGGCGGCGGAAACCTTCGGCGCCGACCACAGTTTTTTCCTCGTCAACGGCACGTCCTCAGGGATACAGGCCATGATCCTTTCAACCTGCAAACCGGGTGACCGGGTGATCATGCCGCGGAACATCCATAAATCCATCCTCTCGGCGTTGATCCTCTGCGGGGCCGATCCCGTTTTCATTCACCCGGAGATCCACAGGGAAATGGGCATCCCTCTGGGTGTGCCGCCAGATCGCTTGATAAGAGCGCTCGAACAGGAGCCCGGGGCAAGGGCTGCCATGGTTATTAACCCGACATACCATGGGGTTTCATCCGATTTGAGGGTCATGGCTGATGCCACTCACGAGTTGGAAAGGGTTTTCCTTGTGGATGAGGCGCATGGGCCACACTTCAAATTCCACCCTTCACTCCCGCCAACCGCTCTGGAATCGGGCGCGGACATGTGCGCGCAGGGGGTGCACAAGATTCTTAGTGGCTTGACCCAGTCATCCATCCTTCACTTGCGCGAGGGGCGTGTCGATCCGGAACGGGTCAGGGCTGTATTGAGGGTTTTGACAACCACGAGCGCTTCGTACATTCTTATGGCTTCCATAGAGGGCGCCAGGTTGCAGATGGCTACTGAGGGCAAGTCTTTGTTGGAAAGGGCGATCAGCCTCGCAGAACAAGTAAGGGCGGGAATCGGCCGGATCCCCGGGTATCGGACCTTTGGGACAGAGTTGGTCGGCAGGCCGGGGGTAAGCGGGCTGGACCCAACCAAAGTGACCGTTTCGGCCTCTGAACTGGGGATTACCGGCCATCAGCTCGAAATCATCCTCCGTTACCGTTACCACATCCAGGTCGAGATGTCGGATCTGTTCAACGTTCTCCTCATTGTTGGCTTTGGCAACCATGAGGAGGATGTGGAGTCCTTTCTGAGCGCCCTCGCAGGCATTTCATCAAGGGTACGGGAGTTCCGTGACGAAAGCGCTTGCGCTCTTCAGGGGGTTGTTGCCAGGGTGATGGCCGATACCGTGGTAATCCCCGAAAAGGTCGTCCCACCCAGGGAGGCATTTTTTGCGCCTTCGATATCACGTGATCTAAATGAGGCTGTGGGTTGCGTCTGTGCAGAGGTAATAACGTGTTACCCGCCGGGGATACCGCTTATCTGCCCCGGGGAGAGGGTAACCCGTGAGGTGGTTGACCTTATAAAGATTTCTCGGGAGGCTGGGCTACGGTTTTCGGGACCACGGGACCCCGGCCTCACCACTATTCACGTTCTATAGAAAACCGCGGGGGATTGCCTTGAAACCTGTTGTTACCAATATATGGAGTAAGGTTTTATACCATCGGGAGATGGGCTGGGACCAGAGGTTGGAGGGGTTAGACGCCTCTTTTCTCCCGGCCAGTGTTGTAGTGCTGGAATCTACCGTTGCGCCTCAAAGCCTCTATGTCGGATCAAATGGAACATCGCTTGCTGTCAACCTGTCAGGCCTGGAACTAAACATGCCACCGGGCCGGATCCGGGTCTTTGACGGTCTCATCCGCGAGGTCGAGGTCCTGCCGGGGACCGGGTCGATCCCTGTCCGGGTTCAGCTTGTTCACCCGGCAGCCTATAACCTTCATACCCTACCCGGGATCCCTGTCCGTACGGTTATGGTCCTCGAAAGGGCCGCCATTGCCAGGACCCTGCAAGGGCGGCTGATAGCTTTAGACCCTGCTCATGGAGGGAGCGAGGCCGGCGCCAGGGGGCCGATTAACCTCCTGGAGAAGGACATCGTGCTGGACATCGCCATGAGGCTCAAGCGGTTCATAGAAAGGGATGGGGGAAGGGTCGTTCTGACAAGGGAATCCGACATGGACACCCCGATGTGCGACAGGCTGAAGCTGCTCACCGAAGCCAGGCCGGACTGCATTTGCATAATCCATACCGGCCATGGGGCAGCGGGTGTTTACGGGGGTGTTCGCACGACCTATGGGCGTACCTGCGGGAGTGAGGGGTTGGCAGTCTGTCTCCAGACGGAGATTGTCGGGAAGCTGGCATTAAAGGACAGGGGGGTCCGTCCAATGGGCCCAGTGCCGTACCGGCTGCCCTGCCCGATTGTCTCCGTTGAGACGGTTTGTATAAGACACCCCCTGGAGGAAGCCCTTTTGCGCAGCCCCGATTTCAAGAACCGAATGTCTCAGGCCATGTGCAATGGCCTTGTGGCCTATCTATCAAGGTTGGGAGGGGGTGGGGATGGGCGTGAGGTTTGACAGGATTCCTCTAAGGACCCACATCATCTCCCCGGATGACGATATCGTGGCCGTCATCTCCCGGTATACAGATGGGATAGCGGAGCCGGGCGATGTGGTAGCTATAGCCGAAACTGCCTTAGCTATAACCCAGCGCCGGGCGGTACCGCCTTCCCGGGTTAGGGTGGGGAGGCTGGCCCGGGTGCTTTCGCGTTTCCCCGACAAGGGGGGAAGCCTGGCAACCCCCGCAGCCATGCAGTTGGCCATAAATGAGGTTGGCATGCCCCGCTTCTTGATGGGTGTGGCGGCGGCCGGAATAGGGAAGCTGCTCGGGCGTAGAGGGGATTTCTACAGGGTGGCAGGCAGGCAACTCGCGCAGATAGATGACATCGGAGGGACCATACCGCCCTATGAGGGTTGCATAATACTGGGGCCGCTGGACCCCCACGGGGTCGTGGAGAAGATCAAGGTTCGCCTGGGGATTGACGCCCTCGTTGCTGATGTCAACGACCTGCGACGGGCGGATATACTGGCCTTTACGGGTCCCTATAGTCATGCGGACCTCGAAGAGGCCCTCATCGATAACCCCTTCGGTAACGACGACGAACAGACCCCCCTGGTGCTGTTAAAGCCCTGTTAAAGCATAGTGATTACAGTTCGGGAAGGGGATGATAGGTGAATCTGGCGCTGATGTTTGAACGGGCTGTGGATCGTTACCCGGAGGCTGAGGCAGTTTCGGAAGGGGGGGAACGCCTCAACTACGGGGAATGGTCCCGCCGCATTGCTTCCGTAACGAGGGGTCTTTACGAGACGGGCATTCGGCCCGGTGATAGGTTTGGCATCATATCCCGGAACACCGGGGCCGTGGCGACATTGATCTGTGCCCTTCATAGGTTGGGCGCAGTGCCTGTCCCCTTGAGTTTCCGCTGGAGAAGCAGTGATCTGGCACATGCTATCGTGGACGCCGCCCTTGCGGGGCTGGCCTATGGTGATGGAGCAAGGGTTGAGGTTGACCGAGCCCTTCGTGACCTGAGCGGTTCATCCTTATGCCGGGTCAGGGTCGGGCTCTCCGGTGGCTCGCCTGACGGTTTAGTCCCGTATGCAGATCTGGGGTCCTGTCCTCCCATAGATCCGGAGGGGATCACCTATCGGAGCAACGATTGGAGTGTGATCCTTTACACCTCCGGCACTACGGGTCGCCCAAAGGGCGTCATCAGGACGCATGAGAGCGACTATATGGCCACCCTGGGCATGGTTCTGGAACACAGGTGGTCCCGATTCGAAAGGGTGCTTTGGGCAATGCCCCCGCATCATACCATGGGGCTGCATACCCTTTTTGGCGTGGTGCTTCTTAATGGCATGCTTATCCCCCTGCCGCGTTTTGAGCCGGACACAGTTCTGGATTTGATCGGGAGGAGTGAGGTCACGGCGCTGTATCTGGTTCCAACGGCCTTTCACGACCTGGTCCGTCAGGCGGAATCCAGGGGGTTGCGCTTGCCGCCGGTCAGCAAGTTGGCCTCCGCCGGGGCGCCAATTCAACCCGCTCTGGTGCGTTCCTGCCTTGAGGTCTTCAGGCCGGATGTCTTCGTCAATCACTACGGGTGCACGGAGATGAACATGATTTCAGCCAACCATGATCTCGGCAGCAAACCGGATTCCGCCGGACGACCGGCCATCCACTCCCGTATCAGGTTGGTGGTGGCCGAAAGGGAACGTAAGGTTGGCCCCCATGAGGTGGTTGCGCGGGGGGATACCGGCGAGGTCATCGTCGATATGCGTTCACCTCAGGCCTTTTACGGGTACCTCAACAGACCGGAGGCCATGGAGAACGCCGTCCGTGAGGGTTGGTATTTCACGGGGGATGTCGGATACATAGACGGAGACGG
This sequence comes from Thermaerobacter marianensis, assembly GCA_020723725.1. Lineage (GTDB taxonomy): Bacteria > Bacillota > Sulfobacillia > DYIH01 > DYIG01 > DYIG01. Next base: position 9,438 of record DYIG01000013.1, read on the forward strand.
GGACCTCCGCCTGGCGGGCCGTGTTGATGACATGATCATCAGTGGGGGAGAGAATATACACCCCTCCGAGGTGGAGGGGGTAATCCGGGGACACCCTTTGGTTCGCGACGTGGCGGTCACAGGTGTGCCGCACGAACGGTGGGGGGAGACGGTGGCGGCATTTATCGTTCCTGCTTCCCCGGACTTGACTGCCAGGGAGATAGAGCGCTTCTGTTTGGATTCCCCCGAGCTGGCACCGTTCAAAAGGCCGCGGCATATCTTCTTCGTGGATGCCATACCCCGGTCACCCGCAGGGAAGGTTCTGCGGCGTTTGTTGCGCAGGAAGACAATATATAAGAGGAAGGTGTAGCCGGATGCTGAGCAGCCGATTGGCCCACTTCGAATTGCCGCCCCAGTGGTCGACTATGAGGGAGGCCGTCAAGCTGGAACGCCGTAGCGGGGCGCGGATTGTTCACATGGAAAAGGGGGATTATGGTTCCCCGGAGTTTGCCCCGCCCCGGGAGGCGGTAGAGGCCGCTCAAGCCGCACTACGTGACAAACTATTCCGCTATTCGCCGGGACCCGGTATTGAACCGCTTCGCCAGGCGCTAGCCGATGAGATGACCAGACGGGGTCGGCCCACGTCAATGGAAGAGGTTATCGTGACCCCCGGGGCCAAATTCGGCATAGCCGCCAGCCTTCTCCTTCTGCTGGATGAAGGGGATGAGGTGATCATGCCAGATCCAGGGTATCCCCCGGACGAATTCTGGGCGCGGTATCTAAGGGCTTCTATCAAATACGTGCAGTTTCAGGATGACCGGCATGTCGATTGTGACCACCTTGCCGGCCTGATGGGTCCACGAACAAGGGTGGTTGTTTTTAATTCCCCTCAGCGGCCCAATGGTCAACTCATAGAGAACATTGATGAGGTGGCATCGGTGTTGGAACAGTTCCCGGGTGTCACGGTAATCTCCGACGAGATCTTCTCACAGATAGTCTACGAACCTCACCGGCACCGTTCTCTATCCGAATACCCCTCTCTCAGGGAACGCACCGTTGTTATTGACACCTTTTCCAAGACGTTCGTAATGACCGGGTTTCGAATTGGCTGGGTTGTTGCCCCCAGACACCTGGCGCAGCAGTATGACATCCTGATTCAGAACAGTTGCACTAACGTTCCGGTGATCATCCAGGAAGCGGCCCTCGGGGCGCTCCAGGCGCCCCCGGATTTTGTGGAGGATTTAAAGAGAAAACTATGTACGAAGCGCGACCTGGCGTTCAGTGTATTGACCCTTTCGCCCTCACTGGAAGTGGAGAATGCCCAGGCCACGTTCTATCTTTTTCCGAAACTCCCGCCGGGGTTCGATGACAGGGAAATGGTGGCCCGCCTTCTTGAAGGGGGTGTGGCGGTGGTGCCAGGGTCGGCGTTTGGTCCGGCCGGGGCGGGACGTATAAGGCTTACTTTTTCCCTTGAGGATGATGTGCTTCTTGAGGGAGTGGAAAGGCTAGTGAAGGTAATTAATTCTGTAACCTGTCACTGAATGGTGGGTGCTTGAATTGCGGAGGGAAAAACGCCTGGCCGACCTGGTCGAGGACCTTGAAGGAGAGCCTATCGGAACCTGGGAAGGGGCCACTGTGACCGGAGTTGCCATAGATTCGAGGCTGGTGCGGCCGGGGGATATCTTCGTTGCCATAAAGGGTGAACGGACCGATGGGGCCTACTTCGTGCCAGACGCGGTAAAAAACGGCGCATCGGCAGTGGTTTTGCCCTTCTACGCCGGGAACGGGGGCGGGGTGCCGGGGGTACGGGTCTCAGACACACGCAGGGCCCTTCCTGTTATTGCGGCCCGGTTTTACGATTACCCGGTAAGGTCTCTTACGTTGAGCGGCGTAACTGGCACCAATGGCAAGACAACGTCGGTTTACATGATCGGGGCCATGCTTCGGGAGGGAGACAAGGAGCCGGGGTTGATCACAACCGCTGAGGTAATTACGGGGAGGAGCCGGTTCCGCCCGGAATATACAACACCGGAGGCCCATGACCTGCACAGGTACTTCCGGGATATGGTCGACAGCGGCATAACGCATGCTTGCATGGAGGTTTCATCACACGGGGTTGTGCTGGGCCGGGTCATTGGTATTCCATATAGTGTAGGAATAGTTACTAATATTACGCCGGATCATTTGGATTTCCATAAAACCTTTGAGGCATACCTTGAGGCAAAGCGGGACTTTGTCCGGATGCTGGGCCGGGAGGCGGTATGCCTCCTCAATTATGAGGATAGGAACGTGCGGGAGATGGCCAGTGAGGCTGAGTCTTGGGTTTTTACCTTCGGGTTTGCCGAGAAAGCCGATATCCTGGCACGCGAAGTGAAGTATGGGTCAGAAGGGACCTCCTTTAGCTTTGAATTGAACCGGGAGTTGCCGATGTGCGGGGGCAGAGGGTCCATACGGCCAATGTCCATGGATTTGACTATGCCTTTGCATGGCCGCCACAACGTACTTAATGCCCTTGGGGCGGCAGCCGCCGCTCTGGTACTGGGTGTGGAGCAGGGGGCTATTGTCGATGCCCTGTCCGGCTTCTCCCCGCCTGTAAGACGGCTGCAGGTTCAGGAGGTTAACGGCTACAAGGTGATTAACGATGTGGCCATGAACGAGGGCAGTTACGAGGCGGTCCTTGAGACCATGGCATCTATGGAATGCCCGCAGCTTGTAGTTGTCAACGCGATTCGGGGGAACCGGGGGCCTGAAGTAAACGCACGCATAGCAAAGGTCCTGTCCAAATGGAACAAGCGCCTTGACTTTGCGCCGCTTATCGTGACAGCCAGCCGCAGTCACGTGGCGTTGTACAATGCAGACTACCATGTAAGACCTCAGGAAATGGATGCCTTCCTGGAAACCTCCCGTGAGGAAGGGATGGGGTTTTCCGTTCATGAGGAACTCCCACCGGCTATAGAAGAGGGTCTATCCCGTTTAAAACCGGGCGGGGTCCTGCTACTCCTGGGCACCTTCGGTATGGATGACGGCGCCAGGATCGCCGTGGAACGGCTTGGCGGACGCTGAGTCCAGCAGGTGCCAGACCACAACGGCGTCTTCCCCGTCACTGAAGAAACGCTTGCAGATTCCTATGGCCTGCCAGCCAAGGCGGCTCAAAAGGAGGTTGAGTTGGGGGGTGTTCGATTTGCGGACCTCCCCCATGAACCAACGAGCGCCAAGGCTGGAAGCTACCTGGTTGGCGGCTTCCTGAATGCGTATCGCCAGCCCCCGCCTTCTGTGGTCAGGGTGGACACCCATGCTGATGGTGTGCGCGATCGGCCCCATCAGTTGAAAACCAATATAGGCTGCAACCCTATGGTCTCTACGAATAACGAGGTAGCGGGTATCTCTGTCCAGCCACAGTTTTATCAGGGAGGCATGGCTCAGGGGTTCGGGGAAGGACAGTTCTTCGAGGCGGGCTATTTGACCCAAATCAGAGAACCTTGCCCAGTCAACCCGGTAAGTCAATGGTTGTTCACCTTCCGGCTTTGAATCCTACTGTTGATTCTTATCCGGTTAGGCGGAAGATATGCCTGATCTCAAGACCTGTTCCGGTTTGCCCGGTTTGCCAATCAGGTAACCCTGGGCATAGTCGACGCCGAGTTCAGCCAGCAGGCGCAAGGTTTCAGGGGAATCGACGAATTCGGCAATCGTTTTTTTACCGAGCCCCCGGGCTACTTCCACCATGGCCTTAACCAGGTGCTGGTCGACCTGGTTAAGGTGGAGCTCATGGATAAACCCTCCGTCTATTTTCAGATATTCCACGGGCAGGTGTTTGAGGTAATTGAAGGAAGAGAAGCCTACCCCGAAATCATCCAGGGCAAAATGGCAACCTATCTTCTTTAACGCGTTAATAAAGCGGCGGGCTTCCGCTACATTGGCCACAGCAGCTGTCTCTGTTATCTCGAAGACAAGGTTGCCAGGATCAACCCCTGTAAGCGAGAGTTCCTTTTTAATAAGATCAAGGAGGCTGGCATCGGACAGGGAGTGTCCAGATAGGTTTACTTCCAGGCGCAGATCCAGTAAGGGTTTTTGTTGAGCGATGAGGTGAATCGATTCGCGTGCCACCCACCTGTCTATTTCGTGAATCAGACCGAAGCGTTCCGCAACCTTCAGAAAGGCGGCGGGGGGCGCCAATTCCCCGTTTTCCCGGCGAAGCCGCAACAGAACCTCGTAGCGGCTCACCTGGCCGGTCTTTAAATCCAGAATGGGTTGCAGAAAAAGCTCGAAACGCCCCTGTTTTATGGCGTCTCTAATCAGGGCTGTCCAGGTTAGATTCGATTGGATCATAGCCTGCTGACCTTCTCCAGGCTCAAAGAACCTTATCCGGTTTCGGCCCTCTTCTTTTGCACGGTACATAGCGAGGTCGGCGTTGGCCAAGAGGTCTTCGGCCATTTTTCCCTGTTCCGGGTAGAAGGCGATCCCTATGCTTGTTGTCATAGTAATGGCCTGGCCGTCAACTATGATATTCTGATCTTCTACAACTTTCAGTATTCGGTTTGCCACGGCTTTTGCCTGGTCGGGGGTGGCCCCGGGTAGGAGGATGGCGAATTCATCCCCCCCGAGCCGGGCCAGGATGCCTTTTCCCTGCACCTGATCCCTCAAAACAACCGCAAGCCCTCTTAAGATGTCATCCCCGGCCCTGTGGCCGAGCAGGTCATTGACGTATTTGAAGTTATCCAGGTCGAGGAAGAGGACTGCCCCTCTGGTCCCGGTGCGTAAGGCGTTGTCAAACTCGAGGGCCAGCTCGTGTTCGAAACGGTGGCGGTTGAAGAGCCCCGTGAGTGTGTCGTGTTCAGCCAAGAAGACGAGCTGAGCCTCGTACTTCTTTTGGGCCGAAAGGTCGCGGGCTATGGCGGATAGGTATTCGACGGTGCCATCGCTTGCCCTGTGGGCCAGCAGGGTCAGGGACACAGGGAAGATGTGCCCGTCACTATTTTGAAGGGTGGTTTCACCCTGCCATATCCCTTCGCGTATTGCTGTTGGGATTGCTATGTTCGAGCAGAATTCCGCTTGGTCAGGCGGATGACACTCTGAAATTTCCAGAACTGATTCGTTCTGCTCCCCTAAACCCAGCATTTGCCGGCCTGCGGCATTGAGGTAGAGCATCCGGCCAGAGGGGTCCAGGGTCGCCACGAAATCGGGGGAGGCTTCAAGAACGGCTGCCAGCCTTGCTTGGCCCTCTTCAGCCCGCCTGAGTTCGGTGATGTCCCTGACCATTGAAACCATTCCCATCGGCGTTCCATCAGGGGCTTTAAGCGGGGTATTGTACCACTCGCAAATGATCTCTCGTCCATCTTTATGGATATTGGCGCAGATACAATAGGTGGGTGTTTCCCGGTCCTTGGAAGGGTTGCATCCCTCACAGCCTCCTTTATCAGCCGGGGAAAGGATGGTTGAGGTTTTGCCGATTACCTCAGAGTCTTTCCAGCCAAAGATAGATTCGGCGGCCGGGTTCCACTCCAGTATGCGGTAGTCCGGGTCCCACATTATCAGCCCCAGGGGTACATTTTGCAGATAGAAGGTTAGGAGTTCCAGGGTCCTTTGGAGCTCCTCTGACTGTTGCGCCCGTTCAAAGGCTATGCTGGCCTGTTGGGCCAGCGTTTCCAATAGCCGCAGGTCTTCTGCGGTGTAATCGTATGGGTATTGACTGTAAACCGCGATGGCGCCCAGGTTCTTACCGCCATGTTTGAGAGGCACAGCAAATACAGAACGGTAACCGCATTTACGGGCCTGTTCCTTCCATGGTTCAAATGTTGGGTCGGTTTCGGTATCCGCTATAGTTACCGGTTTTCCCAATCGTATCGCTCGGCCGACAGGGCCATTACCCTCGGGTGAATCGTCCCATCGAACACGGATACTATTGAGGTACCCCGCTTCAACCCCCTTAAAAGCAACGGGTTTGACGGTGTAGTCGGGCTGGGCCAGTCCCACCCAGCACATCTTGTGTCCCATCTCAAGGGCTGCCGCACAGATAGCCTCGATGATTTTCTGAGTATTCTTGTGGTGGATATATGCCTCATGAACCTGACGCACTGCGCGTTCAAAAATGAGGCTCCGTTCCAAAGCCTTTTCCGCACGTTTCCTCTCGGTGATGTCGACCAGCAAACCGCGGAGGTTCACTACACGACCGTTTTCGTCCTTCACTACCCTTATCAGGTCCCGGATCCAAACGATGCGACCGTCCGCAGCCAGGGCTCGATATTCAAATTCATGGTCCTGTCCGGCGTCTGTGGCGGTTCTGCAGAGATTGGCGCTTTTTTCTCTGTCTTCAGGGTGAATAATGCTTACCCAGAAGCCGGGTTCATACCAGTTTTCCACCGGATATCCAAGGACGTCTTCTGCCCGTTCACTTACAAAAGTGAACTGCCAGGTGCGAGGATCGGCCTCCCAAACTATGGCATCCAGACCTTGAATCAGTTCAAGAAACCGTTGATCGGTCACTTTATCGTGAGCAGACATTACATTCATTCCCCTGGATTACGTGCCCTCCCTGTAGTCTAGGTACTTCTGGACCATTCCGTCAACTAAAGAAATAGTTAGTTCTGGTTATTCAGGGTGGTAATGGGTGGTGCGAAAAAAAGGTAAGGAAATGATTTGCTCTATACGGCATTTTTAAAAGGGAGGCAAAAGCGTAGATGCAAACAGGGTCGGTCGGCTTATTAGGAAAACTCAAGGTTAGCACCAAATTGATGGGAGGATTTTTAATAGTAGTGGTCCTCCTGGCGATTGTGGGTCTAAGCGGCATTACCTCCATGCGCAAGATGTCTGCCGCAGCAGAGCAGATGTATGTCGGGGAGATCACACCCCTGCAGTATCTCGCTAATATAAGGGCTAATTCAATTTTAATAAGGGAAAGCGTGCTGCGCCATGTGATGGAGGATGACCCGGTCAAAAAGAAGGCCTATGAAGACAAGATCGCAGGATATGAACAGGTCTTCCAGAAAAACCTGGACGCCTATTCGGCTGTTCATTTGCATGATGAAGAGCTTACCTATTTTGAAGAGTTCAAAAAAGCCTGGAATGAGTATTTGGCAATCCGTAATAATACCCTGGCCTTCAGCCGGGAGGGGAAGGTGGCGGAGGCCAAGGCCTCAGGCGCAGAAGCAGGCAAATACTTTGACCGATACCTTGAAGCCATAGCCAAGTCCATGGAGGTTCACCGCAGCGGGGCCGAGGAACTTTATAATGAGACGAAACAAACGACCGATCGCACAAGCATGATCATGGTCATCATGATTCTGGTGGCTACCCTGGCCGCCGTGGCTATCGGACTGTTCCTGTCAAGGTCGATATCCCGGTCTGTCAGCACGGTT
>DYIG01000014.1 GCA_020723725.1 Thermaerobacter marianensis
GGCGGGAGGGTAATTTTATAGGTGAGGATCTTGAGCTTGCGGGTGGTCTGGGGTGCGACAGAAATCGTGCCTTCCGTGTTTTTGAAAGGATCTCTAACTCCAGTTCACCGGTTTTTCCGGTACACCTCGGAGAGGTAATGTCTGACGTTATTCTTAATGAATCCAGACAGCAACCCTTAGTTCTCTATTAGAAGACGTTAGGGATATTTAAAAGAAAAATTTAATTCCCATGATTTCTTTCTATTAGTACAAGGTGCGGGAAGGGCAAGAGGCCCGGCCCGCACCTCTAAAATTTTAAAGGCCCGGGCCGGGCCTCGTAACATGAGCTTTTTCACGACGCTTTTAAGCGTTGAAAATAACCTGTCCGGTGTCCTTGTCGTATTTAACCGTGATAGTGGTTCCGCTGGAAAACGCGCCTTCCAGGAGTTTACGAGCCAGAGGGGTTTCTATCTCAACTCGTATCCTTCTTTTTAACTCCCGCGCCCCGAATTCCGGTTGATACCCCACCTCTGCCAGGTAATCAATTACACTTTCATCAAAATTAAGAAAGATGCCCTGGTTGTCCTGCATGTTCCGGCTGACCCTTTTCAATTGCAAGGAGACGATGCTCTTTATTTCCTCCCGGGTAAGGGCATGGAAGACGATGATATCGTCTATACGATTGAGGAATTCCGGCCGGAAATGGTGTCTTAGAACGCCCATAAGTTCATCTTTAAGCTGGGAATAGGATAGGGTGCCCGCCTCCCTGCTGCGCAATTTTGATTGAATAAGCTCAGAGCCCAGGTTGCTCGTGGCAATTATGACCGTATTGGTGAAGTCGACCACGCGCCCCTTGCCGTCCGTAAGCCGCCCGTCGTCGAAAACCTGCAGGAGTATGTTATATACATCCGGATGAGCTTTTTCTATTTCATCAAGAAGTATTACGCTGTAGGGTTTCCGTCTGACCTGTTCGGTAAGTTGACCCCCTTCTTCGTAACCCACATAACCAGGGGGTGCTCCTATTAACCTGGCAACGGCATGGCGCTCCATATACTCGCTCATGTCTATACGTACAATGGCATCATCGTTTCCGAATATAGACCAGGCCAGGGCCTTGGCCAGTTCGGTTTTGCCTACCCCGGTGGGGCCAAGGAACAGGAAGGTGGCCACAGGCCGGTTGCCTTCCCGGAGGCCAGCCCTGGCCAGCCTAATAGCGTCACTTACGGCTTTAATGGCTTCCTCCTGTCCTATTACGCGCTCATGCAACTTCTCTTCTAATTTGAGTAACTTGGATCGTTCCTCTTCGGTTAGTTCCGTAACAGGTATGCCGGTGAGCTTGGAGATCACTTGAGCGATGTGTTCCCGCGTTACCTCCGCAGAGGTAACCCCTTTCTCCTTTTTCCACTTCTCCCGACTCTGCTCCAAATCGGACTGACGCTTTTTAATCTCCTGCTCCAGTTTTTGTGCCTCGTCATAAAGACGGCGCGAGGCGGCATAATCCTGTTCCCTTCGGAGTTTTGTAATTTCCTCTTCCAATCTCTTGATTTCCGGAGGCGAAGAGGATGACAAAATGCGAACTCGTGATGCTGCCTGGTCGATTAGATCAATGGCTTTATCCGGCAGAAACCGGTTAGTTATATAACGGTCTGACAGGTCTGCTGCAGCCTGTATGGCGTCGTCAGATATCTTTACTTTATGGTGGGCCTCGTATTTGTCCCTGAGGCCGCGGAGAATGTCTACAGTTTCTTCAACGGAGGGTTCGGATACCAGCACTGGCTGGAATCGCCTTTCAAGGGCAGCATCCTTTTCGATATGCTTCTGATATTCATTCAGGGTGGTGGCTCCGATAAGATGTAATTCCCCTCTGGCAAGGGCGGGTTTCAAAACATTAGCGACGTCGAGGCCGCCTTCCCCACCCCCCTGTCCGGCTCCGACTATTGTGTGGAGTTCGTCTATGAATACTATCAAACCTTCTTTATTCTCCACTATCTCATCCAGGACTTTTTTGATGCGTTCTTCGAATTCCCCCCGGTATTTGGATCCTGCAACCATAGAGTTAATATTTAGTTCCACGACACGTTTGTTGCGTAAGGGTTCGGGGACCTCCCCGTTAACAATACGTTGTGCCAACCCTTCAACGATTGCGGTTTTTCCAACTCCTGGTTCCCCGATTAGGACAGGATTATTCTTATTTCTGCGTGAAAGGATCTCTATAGTTGTTTCAATCTCATTTGCCCGGCCAATAACAGGGTCTATTTTGCCCTCCCGTGCCATTTGGGTCAGATCACGGGAGAACCGGTCAAGGTTTGGGGTATTTGTGGTGGTTTGAACCTTACCTTCCGGGGCGCCCTGTCCAACTACCTTGACGGTTTGCTGACGGAGGGAAGACGGGGTGAGTCCATACTTCTTCAAGAGATCCCCGGCAAGGCCCTCTTCTTCTTCGAGCAAGCCGATGAGCATGTGCTCGGGTCCAACATAGCTATGGTTCATGGTCCTGGCGGCGGAAAAGGCATGCTCCAGTGCACGCTTCAGACGGGGGGATACTGTGAGTTCGGTTTCATGCTCCCCCTTTGCTTCCCCTTTTGGAGCGTTGTGTTCTATATAACCCTTCACATCGGAGATGTTTATCTTGAACTGCTTTAGGATTTCTCTTACGACATCATTGTCTGTAAGGGTGTAGAGGAGGTGCTCCGTGTCTACCTCGTTCCGTCCGTACTCTGTCGCCACCTGGGCCGCTTTCTGGATCAACTCGCGCGAGTTATCGGTCAAGTACTTGTCCAAGTCAAGGTACTCCCTCCGGGGCTGCAGGGGTTCAAAACCCAATTCTCCGGTAGGGACGCTGGAATCACCAAACAAACCTTTTAACATATCATGGAGGTCGTCAAAGACGCTCCCGAAGAAGAGTGATTCGAAAGGGGAGTAAGCACGACGGGTACGAGTGAGCTTTGTATAATCCCGGTCGCAGACGTTGATGGTTCTTTGCCTGCCGTTCAAAGACAGGTTTACGCGGGTGGTGGCTGGCCGTTCTCGGCAAATGTCGCAAAGCACCGCACTCATCAGTCATGTCCTCCTCTGCTATAAAGATTTATTTACCTAACAAGATTAGCCAATATATAGTGATGTTCCTTGTGTCTAAATTACTATTTTTCATCAACTTGATGAACAAATGCCGATGAGATAAACTAATCATCGCGTATGGCCATGTGAAGCCATATGAAAGAGTTACAGATCTTATGGTCTTTGCGCCCGTAGCTCAGCCGGACAGAGCGAGAGCGTCCTAAGCTCTGCGTCGGGGGTTCGAGTCCCTCCGGGCCTGCCATTTATTATGAGCCGCTTTAGAAGGGGCGAATCACCCTGGATAAAGAAGACGCCCTGGAAGAGTTTTTTATGAAAATTGCCTTGGAGGAGGCCGCAGAGGCTGCCGCCAAGGATGAGGTTCCTGTAGGCGCGGTTGTCGAGTTGAACGGCCAGATTATCGGTCGTGGCCGCAACCTGCGTGAAACGACAGGGGACCCTACGGCTCATGCTGAGATAGTGGCCCTTCGGGAGGCAAGCCGTAAAATGGGCACATGGCGCCTTGAGGGGGCGGCCATGTTTGTCACCCTTGAGCCGTGTGCCATGTGTGCGGGCGCTTTGGTTCTCGCAAGGGTTAGGAGATTGGTGTTTGGAACCCGGGATCCCAAGGCTGGAGCGGCAGTTTCTCTCATGAACATTGTTCATGATGAAAGGCTTAATCACAGGCTTGAATTAAAAGAAGGCATACTCGGTAAGGCCTGCCAGGATATCCTTCAGGAATTCTTCCGAAAGAAACGGCGGTCAAACCGATAAACCTACCGCGGAGGGGTGTCCGAGCGGATTAAGGTGCGGCTCTCGAAAAGCCGTGTCCCGAGAGGGACCGTGGGTTCGAATCCCACCCCCTCCGCCATCTGTTAATTGCTTTAGGTTGAATCCCCTTTCCCTTGTTTGTTATCATTTTGTATGCGGTTTCGTAGGGGTTTGGAAGGGTGCGAGAGTGGTTTAATCGGCACGCCTGGAGAGCGTGTGTACGGGGAACTGTACCGAGGGTTCGAATCCCCCCCCTTCCGCCATTTTGTTTACACCCAAATACCAGATATAATTTATTTTGACCGTGCTAGACGGGGAGGTAGCGGTGCCCTGTACCCGCAAGCCGCTATAGCGGGGTCGAATGCTCGCCTGAGGTTACTCTTTGTAGGGCCGGCCTAGGTAGTTGGTATTGATGGTCAGGTCTTGCGCAACGGGATCCCGTGAACCCCGCCAGGTCCGGGAGGAAGCAACGGTAAGCGGCCCATTTCGTGTGCCGCAAGGTTGCCGGGCCGGAGCCTAAAACCTTGGTATCGCCTGGAAAGGGCCATCGAGGGCGAGCTGCACGGTTCTAATCCGGAATACAGGCCCCGAGAGGGGCTTTTCTGTTCATTACGGTATCCGGGAGGGGGGAGGCCATGGCTTCTCCATCGGGAACGCACGTAGTTCTTTACAGGGCGTGGCGGCCTGCCTCTTTTTCCGAAGTTGTGGGGCAGAGGCATGTCACCATAACCCTGGTTAACGCCCTCCGCAGTAACCGGCTTAGTCACGCCTATCTTTTCTGCGGTCCGCGCGGGACGGGAAAGACATCGGTCGCAAAAATCCTGGCCAAAGCGGCCAACTGCCCCGACCAGGAGAATGGGGAGCCCTGCAATAAATGCCCTCTGTGTGTGGGCATAGCCAGCGGGCAGTCTCTGGACGTTTTAGAGATAGATGCAGCTTCCAACAGGGGCATAGATGAGATCCGAGATCTACGGGAGAAGGTTCGCTATTCTTCGGCAGCCTGTCGGTATAAGGTATACATAATCGACGAAGTCCACATGCTGACACCCGAGGCTTTCAACGCCTTGTTGAAGACCCTCGAAGAACCTCCGCCCAATGTGCTTTTTATCCTGGCCACGACTGACCCTCACAAAGTGCCGACAACCATTGTATCCCGCTGTCAGCGGTTTAATTTCCACCGCCTTTCCGTGGAGGAGATTGTAGACCGGCTAGGTGAGGTGTGTTCCCATCTCGGGATAGCTACGGAGGATGGCGTGCTGGAGGCTATAGCCCGCCATGCAGATGGAGGGTTGCGAGACGCCCTAGGGTTACTGGATCAGTGTCTCTTGTTTTCAGGAGAGGGCGATGGTGCTGGAGGTTCAATTAAACACGATGATCTGCGGCAGTTGCTGGGTCTGGCTGATGAGGATGCCTTGTTGGGAGTCCTCAAGGGTTGGGGGGAAGGAGACCCCCTGGTTGTTTTGAAAGTGGTGGACCGTTTACATCGGGAAGGGAAAGACTTGCGCCAATTCACCCGTGACCTTATTGGTATCTGCCGGGATCTGTTGCTTATGCTGGTCTCCTCAGGCAGTCAAGATGCGGAAACCCTCGGCGACCAAAAATGGCTGGTGGCTTTAAGCAAGGTCCTCACTGCCGAGAGGTTGGTGGAAATGCTCCCTGCCTTGTCAAGACTTGAGGGTGATTTGCGCTGGGCCACTCAGCCCCGTCTTTCACTGGAAGTAGGTCTTTTGGGTTTGATCTTCGAAACAGGGCGATACCGTCCCCAGCAACGGCAACGGACAGAGGATGAGTGCCCGGTTCCTCAGGCGCCTGCCCCGCTTGCTGCCTCATCCGGGGATGAATCCTCCGAAAGTAGCGAAAGTAGCGCGGGATTCGGTTCGATAATGCAGCAATGGCGTCAAATAATTGAACGTGTTAAGAAGCAGCGTCGGCCACTGTCGGCTCTTTTGGAACCGGCACGGCCCGTTCGCCTGGAAAACGGCAAACTGCTTTTGGCTTTTGGCCGTGATTGGGGTTTCCACAAGGAAATGGTGGCCGACATGACCAATAGAACGTTCCTTGAAAAGGCCATTGGCGAGGTTACCGGGCAGCGTGTTGCGGTAATATGTATTTTTGAGAATGAGATTCAGGCTCACCGGGAAGAGGATCTGGTCGAAGCGGCCCTTCGGGAGTTTGAAGGAGTGCTTGTTGATTTGGACGACAAGGTTCAGGAGGGATAAGAATGTTACAGATGAACAAGATGATGAAGCAGTTTCAAAAACTCCAGCAGGATATGGCCAGGGTTCAGGAGGAGCTCTCCACAAAGACTGTTGAAGCTACTGCTGGGGGCGGCGTCGTTAGTGTGGTTGTAAACGGCAAACAGGAGGTCATGTCAATCCGCATTGAGAAAACAGCGGTTGACCCCGAGGATGTGGAAATGCTCCAGGACCTGGTTCTTGCCGCGGTCAACGAGGGTCTTCGCAAATCACAGGAATTGGCTACGAACGAGATGTCCAAAGTGACAAGTGGCTTGAACGTCCCTGGACTCCCGTTTGGCTTCTAAGGATGGTGCATTTCGCCGCACCCATTGCCCGTTTGATAGAGGAACTGGGCCGATTACCGGGCATTGGACCCAAATCTGCCCAGCGGCTGGCCTTTCATCTGCTCTTTGCGCCTCGTGAAGAGGTGGAACGCCTGGCGCGTGCCATCGTTGAGGCCAAGGAAAGGGTCAGGTATTGCTCCAGGTGTTGGAACCTCACGGAAGAAGACCCCTGTCATATCTGTACGGACACCTCGCGCGACACCACATTACTATGCATTGTTGAGGAGCCCAAGGATGTAGTGGCCATGGAAAAGACACGCGGTTTCAAGGGTGTCTATCACGTTCTTCAAGGCGCCATCTCCCCCCTGGATGGGGTTGGACCAGAACAGCTGCGTATTCGAGAACTTTTAAGTCGCCTATCCGGTGAAGACATACGTGAGATCATCTTAGCCACCAACCCCAATGTGGAGGGTGAGGCCACGGCGCTTTACCTCGCCCGACTTATAAAGCCCCTCGGTCTTCGGGTAACCCGTATCGCTCGTGGCTTGCCGGAAGGTGGAGACCTTGATTATGTTGACGAGGTCACCCTCTCCAGAGCGTTGGAGGGGCGTCGCGAAATATAACCCCTCAAAAAACAATCCATTCCTGGGAATATTATCCCTCATTCCTGGATAACCTGATAGTTGGTAGCTGAATAAACCGTTATCAGGGGGGGGATCCGAGTGAATACGGAAGAAGTGGGGCGCGCCCGGGAAGACGTATCCGGGGATGTAGCTGTTGGCGTTCGGGTTGCGGGCCAGGACATATCCAGGTTAATTGAAGAAGCAAAGAAGGAATGGATACGTGCCCAGGCCCTCTTTGAGAATGTTTCGGACCCGGAAATGGTAGACCACGCCATCCACCTTATAATGACCGCGGAGAAGAAATACACCTATCTACTACGCCTCGCCAAGGTGGAAACAGGTTAGAGGCATGGCGACAGATGGGCCTTTTTTCCGGACTTGACAAAAATTAGCTTGTTCCATCAAATGGAACAAGCCCAAAAATTGAGGGGGAACGCAATATGCGTTCCCCGTGTTTGTATTTTCTGCACTTGATATCCTGCACTTGAAGGCAGCTTAGCTGGGCCGCTCGCAACCCCGGCGGGTGTAATACCACCAGTTGATGGTGGTGGCGATCAGACAGTCGGCGGCCAGGCTGCCGTAATGGACTTGCCAGCGAGGGTGGAGAAGATGAACGGACCGTAAGCAGCCACCGCGGCGGTCCAACCGATAACACCTGCAGCCATTCGAGGTGAATGGGCGAAGATGATCGGGTACTGGCGGAAGGTTGCGGCGTTGCCGACGCCTGCAAGGAAGAAGAGTATGAGCATCATGCCGACGAACATTGGGAACTGATCGAGGGAGGTTGGCGTAAGCAGACCCCCGACAGCCATCACCACGGCGCCTATAATCATGCCGATACCGATTATATGAGTCAGTATGGCGCCACCGGTTTTGTCGGCTACTGGGCCGAATATCACTCGGACGAGCGAGCCCACAAGGGGCCCAAGGAAGGCGTACTTCAACGGGTCAGGTGCGCCTTCAAACCCGCCGTAAACCGATTTAATGAGCAGCGGGAAGATGGCGGAGAGACCGGAGAACGAACCGAAGGTCATGACATAGGTGATGGTGCAGAACCAGGTGTGTTTATCACCGAAGATGTCAAGCTGTTCCTTGAAGGATGCCTTCACCGGGATACTCTTTAGTATAAACCAGGCTATGATACCAACAACCAACAGGAAGGGCACATATATAAAGGCGGCGTTTTGCAGCCAAATGTCCTTAGTCACATCGCCCTTGGTAAAGGTCTGCGGGCCGCCGATCAACGAGCCAAAAAAGGGAAACGTAATGATCCAGGGGGTAAGGAACTGGGTCAGGCTGACGCCGAAGTTTCCTATGCCGGCCTGAATACCCAGTGCGGTGCCCTGCAGCCTTTTCGGAAAGAAGATGCTGGTGCTCGGCATGTAGGAGGAGAAGTCCCCACCGCCCAGACCGAAAGCGAAGGCCAGGACCATGAATATCCACCAGGGTGTTTCTGGGTTTTGAACCGCAGAAATCAACCCTAAGAGCGGGAAGATCTTAAGCAAGGTTGCTATGGTAATTACGTGGCGCGTACCGAACAGAGGGATGAGGAACGTGTGTATGATCCTCAAGGTGCCACCAGCAAGTCCGGGCATGGCCGAAAGCCAGAAGAGTTCCATGGTGTTAAACTTAAAACCGATATTAGGAAGGCGAACGACCACGGCGCTCATCAAAAACCAAGTGGCAAAGGACATAACTAGGCTAATTGTGGTTATGGTAAGCGTCCGCCAGGCTATTTTACTGCCTGTTTCCTGCCAGAATTGTGGGTTTTCAGGTTCCCACTTCTTTAACCAAGTTGACACTAGTACAACCCCTTTCAAGTTTCTAGTTAGTTTAGGGGCAACCAGCATATCTTCCCGCAAATGAATTAAGGCAGATTCGCCTTGAGGGTTGCGGGAAGGGAGAGCACAAATGAAATAAAGCTCCTCAAGGTGCAGTGCGCCCTAGCGTTCTGGAAGTAAGATTTAATTAGGACATCCGGTTGCCTGACATAACTAACCAAAACGACGTTGTCTTTCCCTCCACCCAATTAAGCACAAGGAAGACTAAATGCTTTGCGGTATCCCCCTCCCCCCCATGGAGCAACTTATTAAAACCGCGAAGAGTAGAAAATTCGGGCTAACTCTTAGGCTAAACCTTTTTAGGCATTCGACACAATTCGCCCAAACGTGCTAATTTTCCTGCCATGTAAGCCTTTATAAGTTAGTCCATCAAGTTTAGTTAATATTAAAAAGCCGGTGGATAAATGACTAAGCGATTGAAATAAAGGGAAAAACATTTTAGTGGGAGAGTGGTTTGACATCAAAGTAGAGGTGAGATGGCACGGACGCGGCGGGCAGGGCGCCAAGACGGCAAGCCTGCTCCTTGCGGAGGTGCTGGCAAACGCAGGCTTTTATATTCAAGCTTTCCCTGAATACGGCCCCGAGCGTATGGGGGCGCCTCTTGTTGCTTTTAACCGTATTAGTAATGAACCAATAGTAATTCGCGGGACTATTCTCGAGCCTGATATTGTCACCGTTCTCGATGCTACTTTGCTTGGCAAGGCAGGGGTATTCGAGGGTTTAAAACCCCAAGGCGTGCTGCTGGTGAACACCCCTTTAAGCCCGGAGGAAATCCTTAAGAAGCATGAAACCCCGGCTACAGTTATCACCGTAGATGCCAATAAAATAGCCAAGGAGACAATCGGGCGGGAAATCCCCAACACGCCCATGATTGGCGCGCTAGTAAGCTATACAGGGATCATATCGACCGGTGAATTGATTACACACCTCGAACCCATCCTCAAGGCAAAATTCCGCAACAGGCCGGAGCTCTTGTCCGCCAATTTGAAGGCTGTTCGGCTTGGCGGTGAGGGATTTAAGGTTGATCCGCGCAAGGAAAGGCGGGTTACAGGGGTTGTACGATGAAACAGGTAACAAACCCGGGTGGCAATCCTTGCCGCGCGGCGGGGTTATAAAACGCCCAGGTAGTGCGTCTGCCTATGAGACCGGTGAGTGGAGGCTGGAAAAGCCCGTCTACAATACAGAGCATTGCATACAGTGTTTTCTATGTTGGGTGTATTGCCCCGATTCGGCCATTGATGTCCGTGACGGTAAGGTGATTGGAGTCGACTATTACCACTGTAAGGGTTGCGGGATCTGCGTTCAGGAATGCCCTCGAACGGGAAGGGCCTTGGATATGGTGCCGGAAGGAGATAATAAGTAGGACATGGTCCAAACAGCGTTGGAAAAGCAGAGCGGTTCCGGGAAAGGGACTGCACTTTCCGGGAACGAGGCAATTGCCCTGGCAATCAGGCAGGTTAACCCCGATGTTGTTGCCGCCTATCCCATCACCCCTCAAACGGACATAGTTCAATACGTGGCCCAGTTCGTGGCCGATGGGCAGGTTGACGCTGAGTTCCTGGGGGTGGAAAGTGAACACAGTGCCATGAGCGCCTGCATTGGGGCCTGCGCCGCTGGTGCCCGCACAGTAACAGCAACCTCGTCACAGGGTTTGGCCTATATGTGGGAGACACTGCACATCGCGTCCGGGATGAGGTTGCCCATAGTTATGGCTGTTGTTAATCGCGCTCTAAGCAGCCCGCTCAATATTCATTGTGATCACAGTGACAGCATGGGCGCTCGGGATACAGGTTGGATACAGATCTATTCATCCAATGTTCAGGAAGCTTATGACAACTTCATTCAGGCTATAAAGGTCGCCGAGGACCCCGAAGTAATGCTCCCTGTTATGGTCTGCATGGATGGTTTTCTCGTGAGTCATTCCCTTGAAAACCTGCAAATCATACCTGATGAAGAAATTTCATCATTTTTGATCTCGACGAGGGACCAGTCTGGGTTGCTTTTTCAACCGGTAACCTTCGGGGCGATGGACCTGCAAGATTACTATTTTGAGCACCGCAGGCAGATCATAGCGGCGATGGAGACGGCGAAGGGCGTCTTATTACGCACCGGCAAATCGTTTAAAGACCTGACCGGGCGTGCATATGGTCTTTTAAGCGGGTACCGGATTGATGACGCGGAAATTGCCGTGGTGGTTATTGGGTCGCTTTCAGGGTCCGTTCAGGTTGTCATAGATGAACTGAGGTCTGAAGGCATAAAGGCGGGCATGGTTAATCTGAGGGTATTTCGCCCCTTCCCAGTCCGAGAAGTAGCTTCTGCTCTAAGCCGCTGCCGGGCTGTTGCTGTGCTGGATAGATCGGATTCCCTATCCACTGGTGGAGGGCCCCTTTTTATAGATGTAAGGTCGGCTCTATATGCAGGCCCCGAATCTCGAGGCGCAGAGCGGCCTGTCATAGTGAATTATGTATACGGTCTTGGGGGGAGGCTTGTTAGTCTGGATGATATTCGCCGAGTATTTGAGGAATTAAAGAGGGTTGTCTCCTCAGGTCATACAACTCGACTGATTAACTACCTTGGGGTGAGGGAGTAGTGGGGCATATTAAGGAACTGGCTGGCAAAGAGGGCCTTTTCACCGGTGGGCACCGCTTGTGTGCAGGGTGTGGCATTCCCGTTGTTGTCAGGCAGTTCCTTGCTGTGACCGAACACCCGGTAATAGTGGCTGCCGGGACCGGATGCCTGCAGGTGGCTTCCGCCATATACCCGTACACTGCCTGGCGGACAGGATTTATCCATAGCGCTTTTGCCAATACTGCATCCACCATAAGCGGGGTGGAAGCTGCTTATAAGGCCCTGAAGCGGAAGGGTCTCACCGACAAGGAGTTCCATTTTATAGCAATAGCCGGTGACGGAGGAACTTATGATATCGGTTTACAGGCCCTTTCCGGCATGCTCGAAAGAGGTCACCGCGTGGTTTATATCTGTAACGACAATGAAGGCTATATGAACACCGGGGTTCAGGCGTCCAGCGCCACCCCGTTAGGTGCTGACACCACCACCACGCCGGTTGGAGCCAGGTCAAAGGGCAAGGAAAGGGAACGAAAGGACATTATCGGAATAGTCCTGGCGCATAATGTTCCCTATGTGGCTCAGGTATCACCGGCCCACTGGCATGATCTGACCTCTAAAGCCAAGAAGGCGCTTAAGACGGAGGGTCCCTCCTTTATAAACTCACTGACGCCTTGCCCCAGGGGATGGCGATCCGAAACCCACATTAGCATGGAACTGTGCCGCCTGGCGGTGGATACCTGTTACTGGCCCCTTTTTGAAGTCGAGGAAGGGGTTTGGCGTTTGAACTACCGACCCAGGATCAAAAGGCCCCTCGCTGACTATTTGAGGACCCAGGCGCGTTTCAAGCACCTCTTCCTCCCGGAGAACAAAGATATACTGGAAAATCTGCAGGCCTCCGTTGATAGACAGTGGGAACAAATATTGAAGCTGTGTGACGGCAACTAACCCCGGGTTTTCCGTGTTATACTCGAAGGCGGTTAACTTTAGTAATGAGCCATCAGGGGGATAGGGATGTCAGTCAGCAAGGTTAGGGTGCGTTTTGCCCCAAGTCCGACTGGTTTATTGCATATCGGAGGCGCTCGGACCGCCCTTTTTAACTGGTTATTCGCCCGTCATCTTGGAGGGACTTTTGTTCTCCGGATTGAGGATACAGACCGTGAAAGGTCACGGGAGGAAGCCGCCCAAGCGCTAACGGAGATACTGGCCTGGCTGGGTCTGGATTGGGATGAGGGTCCAATAAAAGGCGGACCATACGGTCCCTACTTCCAGTCGCAGCGGCTGCATCTTTATCGCGAGGCGGTGGAGAAGCTCGTTTCATCTGGCTATGCCTATCCTTGCTATTGCACACCGGAGGAGCTGGAAGCAAGGCGGGAGGATGCCCGGCAAAAGGGGATAGCCCCGCGCTATGACGGCCGTTGTGGAAACCTTTCGGCTGAACAGCGTCAAGCCTATGAATCCGAAGGACGGAAGCCAGCCATACGAATCAAGGTGCCAAATAACGAACAGACGGTTGTCGATGACGTTGTGCGAGGCAAGGTGGTATTTGAAAACGAGAAGGTCATGGACGATTTCATAATAATGAAGTCTGACGGCTGGCCCACCTATAACCTCGCCTGCGTCGTGGATGACGCCTTGATGGAAATCACTCATGTGGTAAGGGCAGAGGAACACCTTTCCAACACACCCAAACAGATAGTTATTTATCGGGCATTAGATTATACCCCCCCGGTATTCGCGCACGCCCCAATGATCCTTGCGCCTGACCGGTCGAAACTAAGCAAGAGGCATGGTGCTGTCGCCGTTGAAGAGTTTCGAGACGCTGGTTATCTCCCCGAGGCTATTCTCAACTATCTTGCCCTTCTCGGTTGGTCCCCGGGTGAAGACAAGGAAATTATGAACGTAAACGAGATCATTCAGCGATTCTCATTGGAGCGAATCAATAAGACAGCGGCTATTTACGATGTTAAGAAGCTGGAATGGATGAATGGTCAGTATATAAGGGCTTACGACTTGGACAGACTGGTAAAATTGCTTATTCCCCGCCTGCAGGAGGCTGGCTATCTCCCTGAGATGGTCTCGGCCGGGGATTTCCAGCGCGTCAAGGACATACTGGCTGCCGGGCGTGACCGGGTCAATACCTTGGGCGCAATGCCAGAAATGTTTTCTTATTTTTTTGTTGATTTTGATAGTTATGATAAGAAAGGCCTTCGGAAGTATTTTAATCAAGGAAGTGACGAGCTGCTGGAAAGGGCAAGAGAGGTTATTGCCAAGGTGGAGCCCTTTACCATTGAGAATGTGGAGAATGCCTATCGCGAACTTGCCGAAAGCCTTGGTGTTTCCGCTGGCCACTTAATACATCCCACGCGGCTTGCCCTTACCGGTCGGACTATAGGTCCGGGGCTATTTGATATTATTTTCTTGCTTGGCCGGGATAAATGTATCGAACGGATTGCCAAGGCGATAACGTACATTCGCAAACAGGAATCGGTAGCGGCTTCTAATTAGAATTTTCCTTGACAATTCTGGGAACCGTAACTCTGTTGCGGGGCAAATGCTTGCTTTGTTATAATCAAATGTGCTTTATTGGGGGATCGTCTAACGGTAGGACCCATGACTCTGGATCATGTTGTCTAGGTTCGAATCCTAGTCCCCCAGCCAATAAAAAAGCCAGGCGCCGCAAGGGTTTGCGGCGCTTTTGTTGTTTGCGCCCGGCACGGGCGCTTTTAGAATAAATTCTGCCTCCTCCTTGAACCTTAAGACTGATCGTTGCGAATAGGTAAATGAGGAGGAACTGAAAATGAAAAGGATTTCCCGCTTTGAGTATTTGGTCCTCGAAGGGTATTCACCAAAGGAGGCACGAATGCTGGCTAAAAAGGGGAATACGTCCGTTGCCATAATGGCCCGTCCTCGAGGTGGGGACCCGGGGATTTTCCTTACCGAACCATGCCCTGATTGTGGTGGGAGTGGTTTGATGCCCAGCGTTAAATTCACTGACTCAGGCATAGGGTATTCGCCCACATGCGATTCTTGCAAAGGGAAGGGTTTTAAGGACCCTGGATGTCGGTTAGCCTAATCAATGGCCACTGAACGCATAACGGCAGGGGTCCCAAATCAATTCCAATTCCTTTCATCTGTAGTTTTTCAAATCCGCTACAGCCTATACCACCAGATGTGTTCCCCTATCACGGGTTCTGCATAGGATGGGACAGGGGTAGATCTAAACGATGGCAACGTGGCAGAAGGGCCTTTTTTCACCGGGCCTATAATAAGGGGGGCTCCATATATGGGACACGGCATATTCACATGGGAGTCTTTGGGCACCCTTGCGGGGGCTTCCTTGCTGGTTTATATCATTACCGCATACACCAAGCGGTTGAGCGACCGGTTTTGGCCGTGGGGGACCGATCTCTATGCGGTTATGGTAGGCGCTGTGCTCCTCACTTTAACGCAGCTGGCTTCGGGCGCCAGTGTCATGGATTGGCAGGTGTATGCTCTGGCAATTGCCAACGGTTTCTTCGTAGCGGCCACGGCCGGGAAATTGGCAGATAAAACGATCCAGGAGAGGGAACGTAAGGATCGCCAGGGGGCGATTTAATTGTATAGAGTTGAAGAGGATTTGCTTCCAATTGGCCGTCAAACCAACCGACCCGGAATTGTTATTAAGGTAGGAGGAATTATTTCACATCGGACCGGCAATTCTGCTAAGACTGCCGATGCCATAGCTCATCGCCGGTATTTTGGGTCTGGTTACCGCAGTGCTTCTGCCCATTATTTTGTGGATAGCGCTCGCATTCTCCGGATTATACCGGAAAACGAGATGGCCTGGCATGCGGGGCTTGTTACGTCGAAGGATTGGTCCAGGGGTAATCCTAATAATTGGGCCATCGGGATAGAGATCTGTGAGAACAATCCACACCTGTCACCAGAAGGAAGGGAAGCATACCGGCGCTATGTCTGGCTTCATGCAGACATATGTCGACGCCATGGTCTGGATCCTCAAAAGGATATCTTCGGTCACTTTATGGTCGATCCCAAGAACCGGGCTGCCGATCCTGCAGGCCTCTTTCAATGGGAGACGTTTATTGAGGACGTCTACAGTATTTGGTTGTCAATGATTAAACCCATTCCCGGTGAACAACCGGGGTGGGATCCTGCGGGGGAAATACGCCGGTTAAAGGAGAGAGGCATTATTAATACCGATCACCCCCCAGCAAAGAATACTACTTGGGCGGAAGTTGCCGCAATTGCCAACCGCATCCTGGATAGATTTGGTCAATAAATAGACCCTCCTTATTAAATCAAGGAAGGTCACTAAAAGGAGGTCCAACAATGTTGGAAGTGTTGGTGGCGCTGAGTGACACTGATTTTGATGTGCTCAAACAGTACGGAAAGGTCACGTTTTCGTCCGATATGCTAGGCGTGGCGGTTGTCAGGCTCGACTGCGCCCAGGTCGAAAAAGTATTTTCCCTGGAGAATGTTCTGGCAGCCGAGACGATTCGGGAGATCGATTGAGCTTTATTCTTTTTCTATAAAGGCCCGTGACCTTTTCGAAGCGTTGGACATAAGCCTGTGCCGCTTCTGCGACAGCCGCCTCGATTTCTTCGATTTCCATCATGACATTCCCCAGGTGATAATACGCGAAGATGAAGGTTCCACACGCTTCTGGTAACGGGCCCAGCCACTTGGCCATGGTGCATAGATCCTCTGCCGATATAACCGCCTTGCACAAGCGGTCAATAGGGGATTTGCCATCCAGGAAGCCCACGCACTCTTGATAGATAACTTTTTGGGCTATTCTAATCCATTCATCGGATCCGGGAATGAAACCCGGGGCTTCTTTATTAATGTAAGCACTGATTAGATCCACGGCGCCCCGGTCATCATCAGGTGCAAGCTTAGACAGTTCAATAATAATTTCCCGAATGGATGAAGCTGAGTCTGCTTCGCTGATTTGTTTTTGCGCCCACTTGACAAGCGGGAAACCGGTCAATTGATTACGCACGGAGGCTACCTTTATTTTATCGAGATCAGACATTCGGGCCGTTCCTTTCTTAAGGTGAATTCAACCGAAGATTGTGCACTGTAACAACAGGTTTAAGTATGCCATATATTTTTGATTTAAAGGATAATATTTACCCATAGACTTTCAAATTTCAGTGTGGTTTACTTGTTTAACGCCAATGCGCTTAGTATAATAGCTGAGCAAAAGCGAATGGCGCCGGATTCGTCTAGGGGTCT
>DYIG01000015.1 GCA_020723725.1 Thermaerobacter marianensis
TTCAGGAACGAGGTCGGTTTCCAGAAAATTTCCCCCGGAACTTCTTGACACACTCAATTTATACCAGTACTAACTTTTATACCTACAAAGAGTTAATATAGTAGTACAAAACAACCAGATAGGAAGTGTACCGTTGAGAATAACTCTTCTTTTGTTATTGTTCCTTTTTACCCTTACGGTATCGGGCTGTTCCGGAAAAGACACAAATAGCTCAAAAATGACAAATAGAAAAGCGGACTTCAACCACCCAGGCGGGGACACAACCACAACGAGGTCAGCCCGCAAGCCAGCCCCCCCCGATGCCCAACAAATACTTCAGAAAATCAGCTCTGAAGTTTTACCGGAAGACTCTTTCGTTTTAATACGACCCGCAGGGGATAGTTTTTACGTACACGCTGAAACAACCATAACCGCACCCTCCCCTGAGGAAGAGAAAAAACTTGGCCGCCAACTTGCCAGGGACTACATCTTTGCTATATACGGAACACAGTTGCCTATTTCCCATGTTTCCATTTTGATTGAAAATGGGGAAAAGAAAGTAGGACTCACCGTTGGTGTAGCGGAGCGGGAAGCGGGGCTCCAGCCCGTTAATACCTGGACAGACAAATCAATCACCGCCGATTCCTTCCTTGAGTGGGTGGCCGCAAACCGCAATGAATTTGTAAACGAAATTGAAAACAGGACATGGGTTCACGGACTATGGACTGTTAACGTACCTGCAGGCCAAAAACTACCCGGCAACCATCCTTCTCTGGATGGGGCTACCGGAGGGGGCGTCCACCAATGAGAGCCGTTAAATGGCCGGTTTTTGTCCTAATGGTGCTCCTATTAGTAACCGGCTGCAACGGATCAAAAGACGACGTTTTCAACACCTCCGTTGAAACAGACCAGCGGGAAAGCTTCAAACCGCGCCCTTTGACCGTTGAGGAATATAAACAGGTAATGGCCCCTCACTGGCAGCAAGTAGTCTCCCTCAGGCGCAAGACCCAGGATCAGATCTGGACTGAACTGCGTAGCCTGGTTGCCGCAGGAAAGGAAGACGAGGCCCTCGAATTCTCCCGTCGCATGGGCGAACAGCAGTCACACATGTACATGGCAATGCTCGCCAAGATAGTAGGAGTCGTTCCCCCTCCCGCGGTGGTAGATTTCCATACAAACTTTATTCGATTCCTGGCTTACAGCGAACTTGCTTCCCGTTTAACAGCGGACTTACAAGGCAGGCCGGACGAGCTATCTGCCGCAGGTCAGGTCGCGGAAAAGTCAAACTTGATCTGGAAAAAACTCTCGCTTACCGGTCAGGAGCTTTTCGGGGAAGAACAGTAATAGGTATTGCCGCCTGCTTTTTTGGCCTTATACATTGCGCTATCAGCTGATGCTACTATTGCACGTGGCGTAATCCCGTCATGTGGTAAGACCGCAATGCCCATGGAAAGCGACATTTTCACCCCACGTTCCATACCTATCGGTTCGAACACCTGTGAATTCAGAACCTCCAATAACCTGTCCGCTAGTGCCTCGGCACACTCACGGCCACAGTTAGGCAGAATGATGCCCATTTCGTCCCCACCGTACCGGCAGGCTAAATCCCCGGCCCTGAGGTTGGCGCGGATCGTCTCCCCCAACTGTGCCAGCAAGGCATCGCCTTCAAGGTGTCCAAAGGTATCGTTATAGCTCTTAAAACGGTCGATGTCGGTGATAAGCACGGCGACCGACTGGTTGGTTTCGAGTGCCCGATTGCATTCTTCCGTAAGGGTGTCCCAGAAGGCCCGGGAATTCCCCATACCGGTTAAGGGGTCGCAAAGAGACATCTCCTGAAGCCTTCTATTGGCCCGAGTAATAACCTGCTGTTGAGACCTTAAACGAGAGGATAGAATTCCGGACCCGATCCCCGATGCCATGAGGTATCCCGTAACAAACAACTCAATTATGGTTATCTGACCGGTTATTAAGTGCCCCGAGCCCGCGATAGCAGTTCTCTCATTCCAGTAGACCAACCCTCCACTTAAGAGGGCAAAACCAATGCCCCCCCACGCTTGGAACAGATAGCTTCCCAGGGTTACTGGGAGGAATAACAGGATGTAAGCCAGGTCGTGATACACACTGTTCCTTAGCAGATTATCCAAGACGAGGGATGGCAGGGTCAATAATAGAATAGCTATAACCTGCCACAATTTGGAGACTATGCCCCGCTCGGATAGTACCCGTTCGTCCATATTCTATAAAACCACCATTGGCGACATTGCTGAACGTATTTCTATTCGCCCATCGGCAACATACAAAGTCATGGTGCGCCCCTTGTCTCCGCCAACCTCTTTGGCAACCAACTTCAGGCCCGCATGAGCAATTGCGTCCGTAACCGCCTTGATATTCCGGTCACCTATACTCAACAGGGACGTCGACGCACCAAAAAGACTGGCGCCGCCAACGATTTTGGCAATTATAGAGGGCCGCCTGGCGCCCAGGCTAAGCATCTGATTTAATGCCCATGGCACAGCGGTATTGGCAAACCTGGCCGGCTCCTTTGGATTCGCTTCTTCTGTACTCGGCAGTACCACATGGCACAAAACTGAAGCACGGGTAGCAGGGTCATAGAGGGCTAGTCCTATACATGAACCCAGGCCGTGAATCACCAGAATTTCCTCCCAATTGGTGGAACAATAGGCTTTGCCTAGTCCTATGCTTACTGTCTTGTCAAGAACTCTGCTGAGCATTCACCCTTACTCCTCTCGGTTTGCGTAAACAGTGTCTGTAGAGACGCGTGATCCGGCAGAAGCAACAAATACCCGCTAACTGAGTCCTTGCTGGGGAATGAAAAGGTCGTCTCAATGCTAACAGCATTCTCTGCACTGACGCTAACGGAAGCCAGAACGGAGTTAAGGATGGCGGCCATGATATCAAAAGCGATGTGGGGTGTCGTTGGAAGAACGGTCATGTTAAACCAATCGGCCAGACCATTAAGGAACCCGCTTATCGTAATGTTCCCCAGTTCCAGGAGTGCTGATCTCGCTAAGGAGTCGGACGAAACCGGGCCTTCAACCCTGGAACCAACGATCTGCTCCACAAGCCATGCAGCGCTCTCTTGGTCAAACATCAGTAGCCCGTGGCCAGTTATACTCCCTTCAAACCCCACATAGATGCCCACCACGACCTGATCCTTGGGGCCGGTTAATCCTGCCATATCGAGCACCGGCATGAGTTCAACCCTGGTGCCTTCAACCTTTACATCCGCTCCGGTAAACCCGCTAAGCCCTGCTTGGGACTGCTGCAAACCCGCCCTTACCGCAGGCAAAAAACTGTCCATTTTCTTACCCCCTTTTTCGATCTGGGATTTTAACCCTTTCCCTATATCGTCCAATCTAAATTCAAGGGTTATATCTAAAACCCCGATTCATGGCCTACGATGTGATATATAGGTGATCCACCCAACCAACCCGCCCATGGGTCACCCGCCCCGGTTAAGCCGGGGCGTTTTTTCGATGACGTTAATGACAGAATTCCGAAGGAAGAGGTAGATAAGCGTGACGATGGTCCTTGACGTAAAACCCCGCAGGCGCGAACTGGCGAGGAAACTCACCCACCTGCAATCAAAATCAATGGATATCCAGTACCGGATCAGGGCGCTTGTTAATGCCCCGGATCAATTGCCCGATAACAGCAGGGAGTTAAGGGAACTGCAACGCCGAATCACCTTCAAGGCAATGGAACTGGTTGCTGAGGATGCCCAGTTGGCTTATAGGGAGTTCAATGTTCAGTAGGCATAATGCCCTATACGATATACCC
Organism: Thermaerobacter marianensis; assembly: GCA_020723725.1. Classification (GTDB taxonomy): domain Bacteria; phylum Bacillota; class Sulfobacillia; order DYIH01; family DYIG01; genus DYIG01. The sequence goes on from DYIG01000015.1 coordinate 3,781, forward strand.
GTTTTCTATTAGTACAGTATTGCCAATGGCGCGGAACAATAGTAAAATGTAACTACCTCCCTCCACCTTCCGATTTACCCGGCCAGCTTTCTATGGCCGGGCTTTTTATGTACTACCGGAGCATATTACCCTTGTCCCTCCGCCCTGGAATCTCTTAACGGCAAGGAATTGATATACTCCTCCAGCCTCTGCTGGTCGCCTTCCGAAATGCCGACAAAGTTTACACCCAACATGGAGCGCAGGATGCCAAACCCCTGCCGATCATCGTACCAGGTAACCCTTGCCAGCGACTCGATCGCCCCCAAGGGGAGTTGTATCCTTAAAATAATCACGTCACCCATTGCCAGATGGGCAGCCCCCTGAAGGCATGCCCCGCCGTGACTTATGTCAACAACACGCACGGGTTTGAAGCCACGGGATGTGGAACCCACTGCATACTCCGCCAGCAACTCGACCCTGGACCTATAATTCATCCGCCTCTGAGCAGACACAGATGCGGCCAGCTTTATCTTCAGTTGGGAGCCTTTCAGATCCACTATATCTCCCACACTCTCGTACCGTCCCTTGTCGTCCATCCTCCTTACAATGGCCTTTGTTCCTGGAGTCACCCTGAACCTTTCAAAACTGTCGTTACTGACTGACACCACAAGAACCGCTTGGTTGCTATGCATCTTAATTACCCTTGCGCTGAAAACTGCCTGTGTTTCGGGGAGCTCAATATCCACGGCCATGCCCCTGTTAAGCCAACCGTACAACACAATCACCTCAGCCTGTAGGCATTACCCCCTTCCCCTAAAACCTAATATCGAGTATCGTCACTAAAAAACAAACTGGCCCCGTCTATTGGCGGGACCAGTTCCTATCACACCCCCTTTTTTCGGTTTGTCATATTTACATCCCCATAACCGCCCCTCTATTGGGAGCGGCCCTTTCATCCAGCCAGGCCCTGTACGCTTTCAGAACAGCGAGTTCAATCGTCTCACGGGCCTGGCTGGTTATGGGATGGGCAATGTCACGATAATCGCCCCTGTTTGTTCTCCGCGCGGGCATACTCACAAACAGGCCATTGGGTCCGTCTATAACCCTCACATCATGGACAACAAAAACTTCATCAAACGTAACGCTGGCGCTTGCGCGCACCTTTTGATCGCCGTTGGCGCGCCTAATCCTTATCTCAGTAACCTCCATATAAAATCACCTCCTTCCACTTATTGCCAGCAACATTCACTTCGCCATATTCCGCATTTTTCCTCCAAAGAAAGGAGGCGTGGTTTCGTACGAATTTTCTTATGGGTGATTGTTTTTAATAAATAGGGGTTTAAAACAGTTTAAAGCTAAAGTACGCGCAACTGATAACCCGCATCGCGGAGACCGTCGAGCACACCCTCTGCGTGCTGGCGGTCACGGGTTTCAAGCGTCAGGGTTACTTCGGTTGCACCGAGGGCAACGCCGGGCTGAAGCCTCTCATGGACGACTGAAATGACGTTTGCTTTTGTGCTGTATACCGTCCCCAGCAAACGGTGCAGTCCCCCCGGCCTATCGGGCACTGTGGTCACGATGCGAAGGTACCGGCCCTCTTCCACCAGGGCATGGTCGATAACCCGGGCCAGAACGTTTACGTCAATGTTCCCCCCGCTGGCGACAACCACTGCCTTCTTGCCACCCAAATCGATTTTCCCGCTAATGACCCCGGCGAGGCTCGCTGCTCCCGCCCCTTCCGTGACCAGGCGGGCCCTTTCCAGGTAAAGGAGTATAGCACGCGCAACATCATCCTCAGAAACAAGGATAAGGTCGTCAACATACTTCTTCATAAGCTTGAGGGTCCCTGCCCTTGGCCGCTTTATAGCCAGCCCATCGGCTATGGTCCTGGCATGAGCCTGCTCAACAACCTGTCCCTTTTTAAACGACCGGTAGGCTGCCGAAGCGCCTTCCGCCTGAACCCCGATAACCCTTACTTCGGGTCGGACGGATTTTACCGCAATGGCAATACCCGATATCAACCCTCCACCCCCTACCGGCACAATGATGGTATCCACGTCGGGAACCTGGCTTACTATCTCCAAGCCGACCGTCCCCTGACCGGCTATAATCACAGGGCCGTCAAAGGCATGGATAAATGAGAGGCCTTGATCGTCCGCTATCCGGTTGGCATGCTCATAAGCCTGATCAAAACTGTCTCCATGGAGGATGACCTCCGCTCCATATTTGCGGGTGGAGGCAACCTTTACCAGCGGGGCATCCTCCGGCATTACGACCTTGCACGGGACGCTGAGCCAGCGGGCGGCCAGGGCTACGCCCTGGGCGTGATTCCCTGCCGAGGCAGCCACCACCCCGCAGCCCTTTTGTTCCTCCGAAAGGCTCTCTAGCTTGTACAGCGCACCCCTGATCTTGAAAGACCCGGTCTTCTGAAGGTTCTCCGGCTTGACATAGACCTCTCCACCGGAGAATCCTTGCAAGGCTTCAAATTTCAATACGGGCGTTCGATGAACCCTTTCTCCCAGGATACGGGCTGCATCACGGATGGCCCCGTCGGTTACCTCATAGTACTCTGCATGTATTTCCATTTAATTGGCCCCTCCGAGGACCTCACGGGCAAGCGCCAGATCCGATGGCTTATCCACGTCCACGCCGATCTCGGGGCAATCGCATGGTATAGCAACCCCCGGCTGTCCGAAAAGCTTTATAAATACGCGTTCAACATCCCTGAAGCTTAGCCTGCCCAGAAGCAGCCGGGCCAGAATACCGAATCCCAGGAGCCGGGCGAGTTTCAAGGGGTTCTTCCTGGCGGCAAAGAAGGATTCCATGACCCTCAGAAGGTCTCCCATCGCGGACGGATTGACAAGAAAGAGATTCCCTCCCGTGAAGGTCCCTTCCTTCAGGGTGACATAGGTCCTTTTCACGCCAGGGAATTTCTCGTCACATGCCGCCCTGGGGATAATGGGGTAATACACCACCGCTTCTCTCTTGGCACAAAGCTCCAGAAAGCGGGAGATGCTTTGTCCGGTAACAAAAGGAACATCGCCGCTACATATCAGTACCGGTCTGATATATTCAGTGCGGCCCCCCCTGCGGCGGGCCAGGGCCGCAACCCCCCGGCGAAGGTTTTCCGTGATGGTAGACCCTGCCTCGACGAGGGTTACCCTCTGGCCGAGCAGACTTGCAAGGTGATCCCCTGGTCCGATGACCACTATTCTTTCCACTTCAATAGCCTGCTCCAATGCGGAAATAACGTAATCTATCATTGGTCTGCCGTTGATATCGATGAGCGCCTCGCAAATGGCATCACTGGCGTCTTTTAAGGCGCCGTCATTAAGCCTGCCTGCCATTACCACAGCGTCTACACGCATAGGGTTTCAACCCCCAGAGAGCAGAATTTTGTTACAACGGCTACCTCCACAAGGTCTTCGACAGCCGACCGCAAGTCTTGACCCTGCTCAGGGGAATCGACAAGGGCATAGACGGAAGGACCGCTCCCCGAAAGGCACACGCCAGGGGCGCCGGCCTCCTTCAATCTGGCTAAGACCCGGGCCACTATTGGGAAGTGAGACGATGTTACCGGTTGAAGATCGTTGCCCAGGCTCCGGCACGCCGATACAAAGTCACCTGCCTCCAAAGCGGCGATAACCCCTTGCGTACAGTCTGATGAGCATTGCGGATAGTGGTCATACGCCTTGTAGATAAAAGGAGTAGATACCGAAAGAGGGGGTTTAACTACAAGTATGTGCCAGTCACCCGGATACCTCAGCTGTCTTATGTGCTCCCCCCGGCCCGTTGCCAATGCGGTTCCCCCAAAGAAGAAAAAGGGCACATCACTGCCCACTTCTGAACCCAGGTCAGCCATCTCCTGCCGGGATAGGCCCAAACCCCAAAGCTCATTCAATCCACAAATCGCGGCTGCGGCATCAGCTGAACCACCGGCCAATCCTGCCGCGACAGGGATGTCCTTGAAAACCTTGACTCTGACCGGGAAAGGGGTGCCTGTTTTATTTTCCATCGCTCTAACAGCTTTTGAGATGTGGTTGGTCTCATCCAGTGGAACGACGGAAAGGGCTTCCTGTGAACACGTTCCCAAGGGACCGGGTGCTAACTCGATTACCGGCCCGTGCCCCTTTACCGCCGGATGATCCGGGATACGTTCCAAAACAAGCGTGTCGTAAAGGCGTATAGCCTGCATAACACTAACCAATTCGTGATAACCGTCAGGACGTGGCCCCAGCACGTCCAGCGAAAGGTTAACCTTGGCAGGCACGCATATGGTGACACTCTTTTGCACAAGTCACGCTCCCTCAAACCGCTCCCCAACTAAAAATTTAAACAATAAAACAAACGGCCACCAGCGGTGACCGTTGCAACTTACGGGTGTATAGAATTTTAGCCCTATAGTTTAACTGTTAACAGGGAACTTAAGAATCTTTTCGCCCCCACTGTTGTTCAACGAAAGCTTGACCATTTCTGTAAGCACATCGACGTAAGTGTAGGAAACCCTCCGGCCGCTGTCACCCTCTAATCGAACCACAAATAGACTCGGATAGGTGCCTTCCAGGGTTCCTTCACGTTCTACAACCTGACGACGCCCCTTATTGGCTGTTATTTTGACCTTTTCACCTACTAGGTTATCCAGGTCCTTCTTGATACTTAATAAGGGATCCCGCCCATTTTCCACCGGACATACCCCCTCCGGGTTCTCACCCTTGCACATTGTAACAAACTAAAGGGGGAATGTCAAAAGGTGCAGTATAACGAAGGCCCTATACCATGTCAAGGCCCATTCTCGTTGGCATTAATTGGCGACACAACATTACTTCGTTCGACTATTTGGTGTGTTTGTCTGCTACCTTGGAAGCCCCGTAGGATTCCGGCTTGATCTTGGCATCGAACCCGCTGCCGGTAATCATCCCAACGATTTCGCGGATCAGGTCCCTGGTTTCCCCTTTATGCCCTATATCCAGGTGGACTTCAACGTTCAAACGAGATGCCCCGTTACTGGAAAGGCGTTCTGCGATTCTGCTGGCCACCCCTAGGCTCAAAGAAGCTTCAAAGAATATTCTCTGCCTCAGGCTGGTCAGTTTCCTTTGACGCCTCTTCTGGTAGTAATACCTGGCCCCTTTACCCTGGCGGTGGATTATGATAGCAGTAACGAAACAGGTGTCGTCCCGCAACTGTGAATCGGTGCCGACTATAAGCTTATAAGAGTCATTAGGGGATTGCTCCATAAAAGCAACAATATCCCTGAACATCGCTTCGAAAGTCAGTTTTCCCGAAGTGGGACTCTGGAAAATCATCCGAAGCCGCCTTTCTCGTGTCTAAAGCAAACAAGCTCCTTGTCTATTGTACATAAACAAAGGGTCAACCTGATCAGAATACGTTCATATCAGTATCAACACTTTCTGTAAGTTCAGAGAAAACCTTCATGTTATACAGAACCCTGGCCAGTCGGCCGAATTCTTCGACATTTAAGGTTTCCCCACGCCGATCCCCTTCTACACCACTGGACTTCAATGCTTCATCGATTACCCCGGCCAAATTTTGACCATAGCCCATGACAAGCGCCTTGCGCAGCCGCTTGCGACGATAGCGAAAAGCTATCCGCACCAAAGAGAGGAAAGGCGCAGGTGGAACCCCTGCCGGGGGGATTTGCCTTGAATCCAGGCGAACCACGGCCGATTCCACTTCTGGTTGAGGCAGAAATGAACCAGGAGATACTCTAAACAGGACGGAAGGAACCGTGTAGTAATTGACCACCAAGGTGAGCGCCCCATAGTCCTTTGCTCCGGCATGGGCCACCATCCGCTGAGCGACCTCATTCTGAACCATCAATAAAGTGCGTGAAAAAAGTCCGGAGGAAAGAATGCGGTAAACGAGCGGGCCGGTAATGTTGTAAGGGATATTGGCTACGGCCTTAAAGGCCTTACAGCCCCCCGGGTTGTCGTTGTCGGGACCAACCAATGTGCTGCGCAGGTCCAGGTCCAACACGTCACTGAACAAGAGGTTTATATTGTTCCGCCCTTCGAGGGTCAAGTCGAGAACAGGCTTGAGACGGGTATCTATTTCAACCGCCCATACCCTGCCCGCCGCCCCCGCGAGCTCCCGGGTAAGGGTCCCCAAACCCGGACCCACCTCAAGGACACAGTCCTCCGGGGCCAATTCCGCTGCCTCGATTATCTTGCCGAGAATGTTCCCGTCGATTAGAAAGTTCTGCCCGATACTACGGTCCGGGGTGAGACCGAAAGACTTTAGCAAATCAACAACCTGACTGGGGGCAGTTAGATTTATCTCCAAGGTTAACCTATCCGAAAGAGGCGTTTGGCGTTAAGCGTCGTCTCTTTGGCTACCTCACTGACAGGGACTCCCTTAATTGCAGCCACCTCCCTGGCGATCAGAGCTACGTGAGCCGGCTCGTTCCTCTTACCCCGGTGAGGGTGGGGGGCTAAAAAAGGGCAATCCGTCTCCAGCAGCAGGTTCTTCAAGTCGACACCCGACGCAACCTCCCTCAGGGAACCGGCATTGCGAAAAGTTACAGGACCGGCAATTGAGATAAGAAACCCCATTGAGATGAACGCCTCCGTCTCTTCCAGAGTCCCCGAATAGCAATGCATTACTCCCCCTACCTCACCGGCGCCCTCTTCCTGCAGAATCCTCAGAACGTCGGCGTTAGCTTCACGGGAATGGATGATCAAGGGCTTCCCCAACCTCCTTGCCATCCTGATCTGCTGCCGGAAGGCATTCTGTTGAACAGCCACAGAAGGCTGATCGTAATGATAATCCAGTCCGACTTCACCTATCGCCACAACTTTCGGCTCTATGGCAAGCCCTTCTATTTTGCGGAGCCCGTTGGGAGTTGCCATCTCGGCATCGTGAGGGTGGATGCCTGCCGAAGCATAGATATGGTCATATCTACTTGCAATGGCAACACATTGCTTTGACGTATCCGGGTTGATCCCCACGTTGATAATCAGGGAAACGCCATTCTGCTGTGCGCGCCTGATAACCTCGTCCCTGTCTTCATCAAACTGTTTAAAATCCAGATGCGAATGGGTATCGATTAACATCTATGCGCCACCCGCCTCTATCGTCGCCTCGTAGCGGGGGAAAATAGGCGCACCCCGATTCACAACGGTTCCAGGGACCAACCCTCCCCACTGAACCGACTCCGGCCACCAGAATGATGTTCCATCGAGGGCAACTCCCAGCTGTTCGAAGATCTGCCCCGGCACGTTAGGCATGAAGGGGCTCAGCATTACAGCGGCTACCCTCTGCGCTTCCATTATGCTGTAGAGCACCCCCCCCAGCCTGGCCTGCTTCTCGGGCTGACGCGCCAACTCCCAGGGTGCGGCTTCGTCGATGTATTTGTTGCCCCTGCCGATTAATCTCATAACAGACTGAAGGGCACCCGATAGTTCCAACGAATCCATGCATTTCTCGTATTCCTCGATGCAGGCGGCGGCCTCTGTCCTGAGTATTCCGTCATCTTCAGCAGGTTCGGGGATCTTCCCGTTGCAAAACCGCTGTACCATTGCCGTACTCCGCGACAGGAGGTTCCCCAAGTCGTTGGCCAAATCGGCATTGTATCGCTGAACCAGGGACTGCTCTGAATAGAAACCGTCTGACCCAAAGGGGATCTCCCTGAGGAGGAAATACCGAACCACATCCACGCCATAACGGTCGATGAGTTCGTGCGGGTCCACCACATTCCCTCTTGCCTTGGACATCTTGCCATCCGGCAACACGAGCCACCCATGCCCAAACACCTTCCGTGGCAAGGGCAACCCCAGGGCCATGAGCAATATCGGCCAGATGATGGCATGAAACCGCACTATTTCCTTCCCGACCAGGTGGACATCCGCCGGCCAGTAACGTTCGAACTTCTCCACTTGCTTTACGTCATCAGAAAGATAGCCTATGGCGGTGATGTAGTTGCTAAGGGCATCCACCCAAACATAGATCACGTGATTTGGGTCGAAGGGTGCCTTGATCCCCCAATCGAAAGTGGTTCTCGAAACACATAGATCCTCAAGGCCCTGCTTGATGAAGTTCACCATCTCGTTTCGCCTGCTAACCGGTTGGATGAAGTCCTGGTGCTCCTCTATATACTTCAGGAGATCATCGGCGTAGCGGGATAGCCGCAGGAAGTAGCTCTCCTCCTTGAGCATTTCAAATGGTTTATCATGATCGGGACACCGGCCGCCCAGATCGTCAACCTGGGTCTCCGTAAAGAACGCCTCGCAATCGGCACAGTACCAACCCTCATACGCCGATTTGTAGATATCACCCTGGTCGTATAAACGCTGAAAGATCTTCTCCACCACACTGATGTGCCGCTCTTCCGTCGTTCTGATGAAATCGTCGTAACTGATAAGCAACCTATCCCAAAGCCTGATAATGCCCTCGACTATGCCATCCACAAACTCTTTCGGGGTCTTGCCCGCATTTAGGGCCTTCCGTTGAATCTTCTGACCGTGCTCGTCCGTGCCGGTCAAAAAAAATGTATCCTCGCCCCGCATGCGATGGTATCTAGCAATTGCATCCGCCGCAACGGTCGTGTAGGCATGCCCTATATGCAACTTATCACTGGGGTAATAAATAGGCGTGGTAATATAAAATTTCCCGGAAGCCACCGCATTCACTTCCCTTTGTGGGTGTGTTTTAACTCTAGTATAGACTGTATAACAGACCTGCCTTTACAAAACAATTGACTAAACCAGAAACATTGCTAATAAAATAATCAAAAGGCTTGACTAATAATGGTAGACTTGGTATTGTCTCTCTTAGTGTCGAAAAATGTCGAAAGGGGGATTTAAGAGATGAAGTCAACCGGCATTGTAAGGAAGGTAGATGAACTTGGGCGTGTGGTTATCCCTATAGAGCTACGACGCACGCTCGATATCGCTGAAAAGGACTCCCTTGAAATCTACGTTGACGGAGAAAACATCATCCTTCGCAAGTACGAACCAGCCTGCATATTCTGTGGGGATGCCGCTGAAATCGAAACCTTTCATGGCCGCAAGATTTGCCGCAAGTGCATCGAGAAACTGGCTTCATTGCCTGTTAGCGTGTAATCTGGAGTGCATGGCAATTAGTTCTTAATACAATAGCAGGGGGCGATCCGATGATAGGACGCCCCCTGAATTATAACCGTTCCCTCGAAATCACCTTTCTGGACCGATGATTATAACTATCTCACCTTTGACGACACCCTGCCTGAAATGCTCCAACACCTCTTCAAATGTCCCTCTCACAACCTCTTCAAACTTTTTGGTCAATTCTCGTGCTACCGCAATATCCCGCGAGGATCCAAAGAAACCGGCTAACTCATCTAATGTCTTCATCAGCCTGTAAGGGGATTCGTAGATAACACATGTCCAATTGGCACTTTGGACCTTCTCGAGGACCTCCTTGCGCGCCTTCCCTTTCCGAGGCAAAAAACCCAGGAATACAAATGGGGAGGGAGGCAACCCTGAAAGGACCAGTGCAGGCAGCAGCGCGGATGGGCCCGGCAGGGACGTAACTTGGAAGCCGGCCTCAAGGACAGCGCGTACAAGTAAGTAGCCTGGGTCGGATATCAGAGGGGTGCCCGCATCCGAAACAAGGGCAACACTTTGACCTGATTGCAATAAAGATATAACCCGGTTGACCCTGACCTGTTCATTGAACTGATGCAGGCTCAACAGCCGGGTCTTAATTCCCAGATGATTAAGAATCCTGACGGTACGGCGGGTGTCCTCGGATAGAATTACGTCTACGTTTTTAAGTGTTTCCGCAACCCGATAGGTTATATCGTCAAGGTTACCTATCGGTGTGGAACAAACGAAAAGAGCACCCGGACGAGCACCCTGAAAAGCCCCCTCCCCCTGTTCCACCTGCAGAACTGCCCCGCGCGGAGCTACCCCCTGCGGAGCAACATCCCCCACAACTGTATCCCTTCCCGGTTTCTTCCCCACCGGCGATAACTAAGCCCCCTTCAACCCCGCCATTAGCCTCATCGTTAATGGCGCTCTCCGACTCGTAACGGAGACAGCACATCAACCTTCCACACAACCCCGATATCTTGCCGGGGTTAAGGGACAGGTTCTGTTCTTTAGCCATGCGGATGGAAACGGGTTTAAATTCCGTAAGGAAGGATGAGCAGCACAAGGTTCTTCCACAGGGTCCGAGACCTCCAAGCAGGGCAGCCTCATCCCTTACCCCTATCTGCCTGAGTTCCACACGGCATTTCAGGGCCGACACCAGGTCCCGAACCAGTGCTCTAAAATCCACCCTGCCTTCTGCCGTAAAATAGATCGTTACCTTACTGCCATCAAAGGCATACTCCGCCTCTACAGGCCGCAGTTCCAAACCGTGCTTGGCCACCTTCTCCTTGCAAACCTGTAAAGCCCGCATAGCCTTTTCATTGTTTTGTTTTGCCCGTTCAAGGTCTTCGCTTGAAGCACGCCGAATTATCTTCTTATGCTGGTGATCTTCCCCGTTGGCAGCCTCCCTGGGACGGGTGGCCACCTGACCCAGCTCAAGCCCTTGGGCAGTCTCAACCAGCACCTTTTCTCCTAACGAATAATCCTTGTCCGGTGCGATAAAATGATAAACCTTGCCTGAAGGTCGAAATCTCAAACCTACTACGTACATCAAAACCCCAGCCTTTCAAGTCTATGCCCCCCTAGTTAAACATTCTTTTAGGCGGAAGGCTATAACTTGATAAAGTAAACGTTTGCTGGCCTTTTCATTAAGCAGGCTTTGGGTTGAACCAAGCTCTTTTAGCAGCATGTACAGAGTCTCCGGCCGAAGGTGCCTCACCGTCGTAGCAGAACTCGATTCATTCAACAGCATTAATCCCCGCTCCCCACCAATGAGCTCAACGAGCAGATCCCTGCAGTAAAGCAGCAAAAGATCCATCTGCTTAAAATGGCTGGAAGAACGGTCCTCCCAACCCTGCATTTCGTCGGCCAATGTAAAGGGATCTGCACTACCCTCTAAAATCCTTATAAAAAACCCTTTAACTATACTATAACCCTCTTCAATTGCATTATCTGATACCATTTCAAGGGCGATAGATGGATTTCCCTCACTTAATAAAGCCGCTCTTCCCGCCAGGTCTCGTTCAAACCCCTGTTTAACAAGGTAATTTTCAATTATAACCGGGTCGACAGGCCTGAATGGCAGCAACTGACACCTTGATAAAACTGTAGGAAGAACCCCGTCTACTGATGAGGCTATAAGGATGAAAACCAGTCTATCAGGGGGTTCCTCCAGTATCTTAAGAATGGCGTTTGAAGCAGACTCGGTCATTCTATCTGCGTTATCCACTACGATTATGCGCCAACCCCCGGCGTAACTTGCCACTGCCGTATCCCGGATAACCTTTCGGATCTGCTCTATTTTTACCCCTGTTGATTCCTTCGCGGGCTCAACCCACTTAAAATCGGGGTGAACACCATTAGCCATCCATATGCAAGACTGACATGTTCCACACGGGTCTCCATTTTGCGATCGGTTGGAACACAAAAGGGCAGCGCCGAAGGCCCTCGCTGTCACTCGCTTACCTAGCCCCTCATACCCACAAAATAGATAGGCATTGGCTGGCTTCTCCTCGGCCAAAACCCTCCGTATCACCCTTTTGGCATGCTCCTGCCCCAGGACGGTATTCAGCAAACTTGACCCGGCCCCCGTATCCAACAGACTGCTAAATGATAACCTTACCTAATACAGAAGATATCAGACCAACGGCGAGACCGGCAGTTCTGTTCCCTTGATCGAGGATAGGGTTGACCTCCACAACCTCGAGGGATCCCAACACCTGGGATTCAGCCAGTACCTCCATTGCCAAGTGTGCTTCCCGATAAGTCAAACCACCCGTCTCGGGAGTTCCCACCCCCGGGGCGTACATCGGATCAATCACGTCCATATCTATGGTAACGTGCACGGGACGAGATCCCCCTGCACTTGCTATGTCAATAGCGTTTCGGATAACGGCAGCAATCCCATGCTCATCAATATCTTTCATGGAGAAAACACGGATACCTGAATTCCTCAATGCCTGTTTCTCAAAGCGATCGAGGTCACGCGCGCCTATAAGTACAACATTCTCTTCATTAACCTTTGGAGCTACACCTCCACATGCCACGAGACGATCGTCTCCCCGCCCGACTATGGCAGCCAACGGCATGCCAAAAATACTCCCGCTCGGACTCGTTTCAGGGGTATTGAAATCGCCGTGCGCATCAAACCAGATAACGCCCGAGCTAACCCCTCGCGCCATACCAGCTCGCGCGACACCAGCCATCGTCCCGACTGCAATACTATGGTCCCCGCCCAAAACAACGGGCATCATGGATTCAAGAAGTGCCCCTTCCACCCAATTTGCAAGTTCCTCACATACAGCCATAACCTCAGCTAGGTACTTGATGCGCTCGTCACCAACCTCACGTGTCTCCCTGATAGCCACAGGTATATCGCCTCTATCAACTACCCTATGACCGATCTCAGCCAATTCCTTATGCAAACCGGCATAACGAATGGCACTTGGCCCCATATCCGTTCCGCGCCTGCGTCCCCCGAGGTCCATGGGCACGCCGATAATTGCCACGTCCATCAAAACACCCCATCAAAGATTCTAGGGCATAACCATTCGATTTATCCGTACCGTCTTTCCTTCCACTCTAAATAAATAAGCCGCGCAATTACTCACGCGGCTTGCAAATAATTCCCGGCGGCGA
>DYIG01000016.1:0-2145 GCA_020723725.1 Thermaerobacter marianensis
CGCCGCCCCGCGCCATGATCTCTATCATCTGTTGGAGCGTATGTACGATGCCCTTACGGCTGTCATGCGGGCTGGGTATCACGTAACAGTTATAATAGGTGACATCCTTACCGCTGCCGGCGCCAGCCAGGATCCGCCCGCCAGGCACGAACTTGAAACCATCCAAAGCCCAACGGAACTTCCCTGTCCATTCAGCGCGCTTTTCCTCTGTTTCCTCCACGGAGGCGATAGCCTTCGCCACCCTGTCCCACATCTGGGAAGGCTGCACCTCTTCCAGTTCAACGATCGCGCCCTTATCGAACGAGGCCTTTTCACCTGACGCCAGATCCACCTGGCAGGAGCCATTCTCCACAGATGAAACCGTTACTACCTGACCCCTGTAGGGGCTCTTCTTCTCCATAACAAGCGCCTGCTTGCCCGGTTGAGGGTCTTTGCCTTTCAAGGCATACCTGTCGAGGAACACCTTCATCTGCATCTCGGTAAGAACGCCACCCGCGTTATCGGGTGTGCCGCCTTTTGCCGACCGCGATGAGCCCCGCCCCTTGACCATTCAATCATCCCCTTAATTCCTTGCTGGCCATTACTTGCTCGTTACTTCCGCTCCAATAAAAGGTCCAGTTCCTCTTTGAAGCGCTGGATATCCCTAAACTGCCTGTAAACGGAGGCAAACCTGACATAGGCTACCTCGTCTATGTGGCGCAACCTATCCATGACCAGTTCACCTATAACCTCGGAGGACACCTCGTCCTCGCCACTTTCGCGGATATCGCGCTCAACCGCGGCCACGAGGGCTTCCAGGTCCGCACGGGGCACAGGCCGTTTCTCACACGCCGTTATCAGCCCCCGGAGGATCTTTCCTCTGTCGAAGGACTCCCGCCGTCCATCCTTCTTCACAACATTCAGCGGCGGGAACTCCACCTTTTCGTAAGTGGTAAATCTTCCGGAGCAATTGAAACATTCACGGCGACGCCGGATAACCGCCCCTTCATCGGTTGGCCTGGAATCGAGAACCTTGCTTTCAGGGTTCGAACAAAACGGACAGCGCATGGCGTCTCATGCCTTTCCACGGTTAATCCACAAGGTAATTCACAGGTTGTCCACAATATATAGGGTCTTTGTAATGAATGATATACGACATATAGAATGAAGATTCCTGCCCTGCCGGGAATAAACTTTTCGTGAGGATTACGTGAGGATTATAGGGAGGGAGCGCATTAAAACATCGTAAACCGTCCATAGAGCCAGTCCGGAACAAGGTACGAGAGGGGAATCAAGACCCCTACCCTCTATCTAGTCAATCTGAAAATCTGAAAATCAGAAATTCAGATTGACCCTAAACATAGTCATACACCCTCATCCCTACACATCAAAGCCAGCCTACCAACCGCCCAGGACCAAACCCGACACCAGGGTGAAGAACGGGTCAGGCAGGAAGCCCAGGACTAGCACACCTGCGGCAGCCAGAGCCAGCCCGACCTGCATGGCGAACCCGGCGGGTAGCCCAGTATGCGCGCGGTCCGGCCGTGGGTCCGTGACGTACATGGACTTAACGATGTTGTAGTAGTACCCTACCGAAATCGCACTGTTCAGCGCCACCGCTATGGCCAGCCACACCATATTGGCGTTGACTGCGGCCCGGAACACGAATAGTTTGGCCCAGAAACCGGCCAGCGGGGGAATCCCAACCAACGAGAGCATGAATATCAGGGCTATGAAAGCCAGCACCGGTTCACGACGCGCCAGACCGTTCAGATCGCGAAGGTCCTCACCATGACCCTCGTTGGCCACGGTGATCAACACACTAAAGATGCCGATGTTCATAAATGTATACGCCAGGATGTAGAACATGGCAGCGGCGAAACCCTCATCAGAACCCGTGGCGATAGCGGCAAGGATGTACCCCGCCTGGGTAATAGAGGAATAACCCAGGAGCCGCTTGATATTTGTCTGCGGCAGGGCCGCAACATTGCCAATGGTCATTGTCAATAAAGCCAATACGGCCAGTACCTCTGTCCAGTCCCCCTTGAGAGGGGCGAAACCCACAAAGAACAGGCGCAGAAACGCCCCCAATGCTGCGCCCTTGGAGCCAACCGAGAGGAAAGCGGTAACCGGCGTCGGGGCGCCCTGGTAGGTATCAGGCACCCA
>DYIG01000016.1:2155-8143 GCA_020723725.1 Thermaerobacter marianensis
CCGCTATGACCAGCAACATGGCGATTATTGTCGCTGGCCCGGCCTGGCCGGATGAAAGGGTTGCCGCAACTTCGGCAAGGTGTACCTGGCCAGTAATCCCGAAGAACAAAGAGAACCCGAACAGCAAAAACGCCGAGGCTATGGCGCCGTTGACCAGGTACTTCAGGGACGCCTCCAGAGAGGTGTCGTTCTCTTTAAGCAGGCCTGCCAGGATATAGGATGAAATCGACAACATTTCCAAACCGACGTAGAGGGTTATGAGGTCCCCCGCCATAACCATAAACATGGCGCCCATCGTGGCAAAGGCCAGCAGGGCAAAGAACTCACCCAAAGGCACGCCTTTTTTCTCCGCGTAATCCCTTGATACCAGAAAGACCAGGAGCAGGACCGCAAGTATGATCATCCTGAAATAAAAAGCAAAACCATCACTGAGAATGGAACCCTCAAAGCCCTTTACACCCAAAGGCGCCAGGAAGAACGCACCCAGGGAAAGAAGGACCCCAACAACGGCAACCCCCAGCAGGACACCACCCTTTGAACCGCTCTTCGGGAGGAATACCTCCAGCATGAGAAGCAGGATTCCCAGCCCTGCAAGCACCAATTCAGGGGCGATAAGTTCAAGGTTTACTCCAATACCCAAATCAGGCACCCCCCGTCAGTCTGCTTACAAAATTTGTCACAACAGGGTTCGTCATGTCAATGATTAGCCGTGGCCAGAGACCAAGGAGCAATGTCGCTGCCATCAGTGGGACCAGGGTGAACAATTCACGCGGGCTTGCATCCGGCATTACCGCAAACTCCTCGCGTGGTTTACCCATCAGAACACGGTAGAGCATCAGCAGATTAAACGCCGCCGTGAGAACCAGACCTATCAGAGTGACATAAACCAGCGTGGTAAAGACGTTGAGTGTCCCGAGCAGCGTAAAGAATTCGCCGATAAACCCGCTCAAGCCCGGCAGCCCCAGGTTTCCCATGGCCGCAAAGGTCATGATAACCCCGGCCGTGGGGGCAGCCACAGCCATCCCCCGCAACTTCGTCATGTCCCTGGTGTGGGTACGGTCATAGAAAATACCCACAAGGAGGAACAGCATCGCTGAAATCACACCGTGGGAAACCATCTGGAACACGGCCCCACTCACCGATTCAGGGGTGGCAGCGGCCACGCCAAGCAACACGTAACCCATGTGGCTGACACTGGAGTAAGCCACCAGCTTCTTTACATCCTTCTGGGCCATAGCTGCCAATGCCCCATAGATGATGTTGATTACCCCTAAGACCCCCAACGCATACGCGAAATACTGAGCGATCTCGGGGAAAGTCGGGTGGCTGATCCTGACGATGGCATAGGTACCCATCTTAAGCAATATGGCGGCCAGGATAACGCTAATGGGCGTTGGCGCCTCAACGTGAGCGTCCGGCAACCAGGTATGGAACGGCCATACCGGCACCTTTATCGCGAATCCCAGGAAAAGGGCCAGGAAGATCCAAACACTCCATGTCGAGGAAACCTTGCTGCTGGCCAGGTTAGCGAGCTCCGTAATCGAAAAGGTCTGCGAGCCGGTGGCCAGGTATAGAGCGACGATGCCCACCAACATAAGGAGGCTCCCCACCATCGTGTATATCAGGAACTTGATGGCGGCAAACTCACGCCTTGAGCCACCCCATATAGCGATGAGGAAGTACATCGGTATAAGAACGGCTTCCCAGAAAACGTAGAACAGAATGTAGTCAAGGGCCAGGAAAACACCCATGACCGCCGTTTCAAGGACAAGTATCAATATAAAGAACTCCTTGACCCTCTTATCGAATCCGAATGCGGCTGCGGTCGCCAGCGGGAAGACAAAGGCAGTCAACGCAATTAGAGGGAAGCTCAGACCATCAACCCCCAGGTTGTAGCTGATACCCAGACTGGGTACCCAGGGGATATTCTCCGTAAACTGCATACCGGCGCTTCCCCCGGTGAAACTGGGCCACATGATACCCACCAACACAAGCGGCATAAGGGTTACCGCAAATACCCAGCCCTTTATCGAAGCCTTCTGGTCAGCGGGTATCAAGAGACCAATGGCAGCACCTATCAAGGGAACAAAGATTAGTAAAGATAGAACCGGGAGCGTCATCGTCTAACCCCCCATAGCCTGATAAACGAATAGTCCAACTGCTATCGCCAAGGCCATCACCATGGCGTAGGCCTGAGCACTGCCAGCCGCAAACCTCCTGGCCCCCTGTCCCATCTGGAACACAAACCAGCCCAAGCCGTTGACAAGCCCATCGACCACCCACTTGTCGACCGTAGCCACAAACCGGCTGATGGCAACGGTCACTGCCACTATGCCCATGGCCACGTGATCAAAATAGAATTTCTGCTTAAAGAGCACATAAACGGGCTTGAGAACCCGGATCGCCGCCTGGCGGTTCAATATCCCGACCTGGTATATGAGGAAAGCAACCACAATGCCGGCTACCGAAACACCTATGGCCACGTTCTGCACAAATCCACTGGGTTCCGGCAGATGAACGTGGGGGTCGATAAAGTGCTGCAGCCAGCTACCCGCGAACGGCGCACCCGCAAGGCCCGCGAATACCGCAGGTACAGCGAGAATCAGGAGAGGCAGCGCCATTATAGGCGGGGACTCATGGGCATGGTCATATACGTGGTGATCACGCGGTTTGCCGAAGAAGGTCAGGATAACCGAACGGGTCATATAGTACGCAGTTAGAAAAGCAGCAAAAACGGCCATCCAGAAGAGTATGGGGGCCCTTTCAAAATGGAAGGCCTCCAGCAGTATTTCATCTTTGGAAAAGAACCCGGCCAGCGGCGGTATGCCTGCGAGGGCCAGCGTACCTATGATGAATGTGGCGCCTGTCACCGGAAGCTTCCTGAAAAGCCCGCCCATCTTGTGCATCTCCTGTGTATGGGCGGCGTGGATCACGCTACCGGAACCAAGGAAGAGGAGCGCCTTGAAGAACGCGTGAGTCAAGAGGTGGAAGATACCCGCGGCAAACCCGCCTACCCCAAGGGCAAGCATCATGAAACCCAATTGACTGACGGTTGAATACGCCAGGGATTTCTTGATGTCTGTTTGTACCGTCGCTATCAGGGCGGCCATAAGGGCCGTAATCGCACCAATGACGGCAACCGTCAGCATAGCATCAGGTGCAGCCTGGAAGATCGGGAAAGAACGAGCGACCAGGAATACACCAGCGGCAACCATGGTAGCGGCGTGAATGAGCGCGCTAACCGGTGTGGGGCCCGCCATAGCGTCCGGGAGCCAGATGTGCAGAGGTACCTGCGCCGACTTGCCCACAGCCCCTGAGAACAGGGCCAGGGCCGCCAGTGTCAGGAAGGCGACATCCATCTGGCCTTTGCTTATCTCTTTGGTTATCTCGTCAAAACGGAAGGATCCGGTGGCAAGGAAGAGCATCCAGACCCCCAGCATAAGGCCCACGTCACCGAGTCTGGTGGTCAGGAAGGCCTTCATGGCCGCCTTGGCGTTATCCAGGTCTTCAAACCAATGGCCGATCAGAAGGTAGGAACAGAGCCCCATAACCTCCCAGGCCACCAGGAAGAGCAGGAAGTTGTCCGCGATTACCAGAAGCAGCATCCCTGTTATGAAAAGCGTTACGTTGGCGAAAAAGCGATTGAACTTCGCATCCCCGTGCATGTAGCCTTTCGAGAACAGAAGAACCATCAAAGACACCAGCGTAACCATGAATAGTACAACAGCCTCGACGGGCCCCACACGATACCCCATCGTGATCGTGCGTTCACCCAGGTGCAGCCAGTCGAAACGAACCTCCGCCGTAGCCCCTCCGATCACCGCAAGGAGATTTATCACGGCAAGTACAAAGGAGCCGCCGAGGGCAATGATAGGAATGAAAGCGGCCCTTTCCCCGAAGCGCCTTCCAAAGAAAACGATGAGTGCGTACGCCAGTAGCGCAAGGCCCGGAATAGCCCAAGCGTTGTGCGGCAAGATATCCCCCCCCTTCTAACCCCTTAAGTTGTTGATCTCGTTGATATTAACCTGCTGACGCCGACGGACCCAGGCCAGGATGATGGCGAGGCCGACTGCGACCTCTGCGGCACCGACAGCCATTATGAATACTGAAAAGACCTGTCCCGTTACTTGGCTCCCGGTGGACGTAATATAACGCGAAAAAGTAATAAAGTTAATGTTGACAGCATTAAGCATCAGTTCAATACACATTAAGACAGTGATTATATTGGTCCGTCTCAGGGCGCCATAGAGCCCCAGACCGAACAGGGCCGCTCCCGCAGCCAGAAAATAAGTCAGAGGGATGCTTATCATGATTCCTCTCCCCCCCGTTTAGCGATTATTATGGCCCCCACCATCGCCGCAAGCAGCAGAACCGATACCACCTCGAAGGGGATGATGTAGGTGGTCAGGAGCGCACCAGCCAATTCGGTAAGTGAGGCGTTTGCGCTGGCCGGTTGCCGATTCGATAGGTTGGGGTCACGCAATACCATCATTACAGCCCCGAAAAAACCCAGGCCAATTAGGAGGGGTAACGGCCCCCAGTAGCGCGAGCGAAGCAACTTGCCCACACTCACCTTTTCCCCTCGCACCTCTCTCATCTCCGAAAGCATAATGGCAAAAACCATAACCGTCATTACTGCACCCTCGTAGACCAACACCTGAACAGCAGCCAGGAACTCAGCACCCAACAACAGAAAGTATCCGGCTACCCCCAGAAAGGTTATGGCCAGGTAAAGTGCGGCGTGGGTAATGTTTCTGTCCGTGGCAACACGGAACGCGGAATACAGTGTGGCACCGGTCAAGAAGGCAAAGGCTATAAGCTGCCAGTTCATATCTTCTCTCCCCCCGCTATCCTGACGGCATTGCTCCTCTTCCAAATCTCTGCAAGCTGATCCCGGTTAAAAACCAGGTCTTCACTACGGTACTGGGAGAGCTCAGTGAAATCCGACATCTCAAGGGCATCAAAGGGACAGGCTTCAACACAGAGGTTGCATACCAGGCACCGCGTGTAGTCCAACTTATAAACCTCGGGGTACTGTTTCTTTTTACCGTCCGGCCCCACCATGGCCTTGACCTCGATTATTCCTACCGGACAAGCGCGCGCACAGAGGCCGCAAGCGGTGCAATTAAGGTCCCCAGTCTCCGGATTCACCTTTTGGGAAGGGATGCCCCTGACACCCTTCGGATAGTCAACTCGTTCTTCCGGGTAGCGAACGGTAATGGGCTTCTTGAAGAAGTTCCCAATGGTCACTTTATGACCTTTAATTATGCTTGACGCCGTACCAGCGATATCACGCATTAAACCCATACCGTATCACCTCACAAAAGCCAGATAAGCGCCGGTAACCGCGATGTTGACCAGGCTTACCGGAAGCAAGAACTTCCAGCCCAGGGTCATAACCTGGTCGATACGCAGGCGTGGAAGGGTCCAGCGTATCCAGAAAGCCACAAACACCAGGGCATATGTCTTAATGAAGAACCAGACCCAACCTGGAAGGAAGGGACCGTTCCACCCCCCCAGGAACAGCACGGTGGCCACAGCGGAGCTTGCCACCAGGCCGGCGTATTCCGCGAAAAAGAACATCGCCCAGCGGATGCCGCTGTACTCGGTGGCATACCCGGCGACGATTTCCGACTCGCCTATGACGAGGTCGAACGGGGTGCGGTTCAGTTCAGCCAGGGACGAAATATAGAAAACAATGAATCCCAGGAACTGCGGGATGATAAACCATAGATTATTCTGCGCCTCTACTATATCAACAAGGCTCATGGAACCAGCCATAAGGACAACGCCCATAATTGAAAGAACCAGCGGGATTTCATAACTGATGAGCTGAGCTATCGCTCGCATCGCACCTATCAACGAATACTTGTTGTTGGAACCCCATCCCGCCATAAAAATACCGAGAACCGTGAATGACGTAATGGCCACAAGGTAGATCGCCGCTATGTTCAGGTCGCGAAGGACAAGGGTTGGTCCTATGGGGAT
>DYIG01000016.1:8153-16343 GCA_020723725.1 Thermaerobacter marianensis
GCCACGGCAGGGGCGAACACAACGGCTGGCGCCAGTCCCCAGAGCCACCTGTCGGCTGCCGCCGGCATCACATCCTCTTTCGCGAAGAGCTTTACACCATCGGCCAGGGACTGCAACAGACCTGCCGGCCCGCCAACTACTTCAGGCCCAATGCGGAGGTGAAAACGACCTGCGACCTTACGCTCACCCCAGATCAGAAGGAGGGCATTGACGGCTGCAAAGCCCAGGATGGCGGCTGCCTTCAAGGCAGCGATAAGCACTACCATTATTTATCCACCTCCCCGAATACCGGATCCAGGCTCGCCAGAATGGCAATTAGGTCGGCGAGCTTTGCCCCTTTGCAAAGGTGTGGAAGGACCTGCAGATTGACGAATGCAGGGGAACGCCACTTGAATCTATAGGGGTTTTGGGCGCCATCGCTGACTATGTAGCAGCCAACCTCACCCCGCGGGGAATCAATCCGCTGGTAGTAGTCACCCTTGGGCAGCTTCATTATGCCTTTGGGGACCTTGCCCATTACGGGGCCATCGGGCAGGCGGTCCATCACCTGGCGACAGATTCGGATGCTTTCCTTGATTTCCTGGAAACGCATGATACAGCGTTCATAGGTGTCGCCCGTCGTCCCCACCGGGACATCGAAATCAAATTTATCATAGACCGAATAAGGGTCGGACTTGCGAACGTCCCATTTCACACCCGATGCCCGCAATACGGGGCCACTTACGCCATAGGCAATGGCTACATCAGGGGGCAATACGCCAACGCCCTTGGTCCGCGCGTGGAAGATGGCATTCCCCAACATCAATTCTTCAAACATCGGGAGTGAATCGCCCTCAAGGTGGTCAAGGAACTTCTTCAGGTCCTCCAACCATCCATCGGGCACATCGTTTCGCAAACCGCCGATGCGGAAGTAATTATAAAAAAGCCTTGCGCCGCTAACCCTATCCATGAGGTCAAAGCTCAGTTCACGATCCTTGAACACATAAAAGAACGGTGACAGGGCGCCAATATCATTGAAGAAGAAACCGAAGTAAAATTCATGGCTCATTATGCGCTGGAACTCGCAGAACAGGACACGAAGATACTCTGCCCGTTCCGGCACCTCTATGCCCAGCGCCTTCTCAACGGTCATCACATAAAGCATTTCATTGGTAAGGGCCGAAAGGTAGTCAAACCGGTCCGTCATCGGGACGATCTGCGGGTACAGCATCGTCTCGTAGATTTTTTCGTGGTTGCGGTGAAGGTAGCCGATCACGGAATCAATGTCGACTATCGTTTCGCCACTGAGTTTGACAACACCACGATAAACGCCATGGGTGCTGGGGTGCTGCGGTCCCAGGTTAAGTTCTATATACCGGCGATCTTCCCCACCAGTGAACTCCTTTTCCTTCGAGTAGCTGTATGCCGTACCCTCAACCAATTCAATCCCACCTCAAAACAGGCTATACAACGCGGACCTTTCGCTCACGCTTGGGCCGCTCATCCACGAAATCCTTTCTGAGGGGATACCCCTCGTACCCCTCCCAGGTTAGTATCCTGCGCAGATCCGGATGGCCGCGAAACCTGATCCCCAGCATGTCGTAATTCTCCCTTTCATGCCAGTCGGCGCCTGGCCAAACACCGGTGACACTGTCAATCTCGGGGTTCTCCCGGGGGATGTCGGTCTTAAGAAACACTTTAACACCCGTTTCCAGGCCGACAAGGTGATAAGCAACCTGCATATAGTCCTTGAAATCCGTCCCGGTGATGTTACTGAGGTAATTGCAAGCCGTACGGGGTTCGTCTTTTAGAAACCTGCATATGTCAACGACTCTCTCCGGCGGGATCTGGAAACCTACCCATCCCCCCTGCAAACCCTCAATGGGTTGAGCTTCAGGGAGTCTGGTTCTCATTAAGGCCGTGACAGGGTCAACTTGAGCTTCAGATTGAACTTCAAGCTGTTGCTCGCGCCCCTCTTCCATTGCTCCCCCTCCTAACCGTTGCCCGGTTAATTTGTTAATTTGCCGACACGGGCAATCTTATCCCTCAGTACATAAACCCCATGGATCAAGGCCTCCGGCCGTGGCGGACACCCGGGGACGTAAACATCAACAGGGATGAGTTTATCGACCCCGTCCACCACGTTATATCCCGTGTAAAAGGGACCGCCGTTTATGGCGCATCCACCCATGGCGATGACATACCGGGGCTCCGCCATCTGGTTATATAACTGGACCACTGCGGGCGCCATCTTCTCCGTAATAGTCCCGGCAACTACCATGGTGTCGCATTGCCTCGGTGAAAACCACGGCACCATGCCGAACCGGTCAAAGTCAAATTTGTTGCCAATGAAAGCCGCGAGCTCCATGCCGCAACAAGCGGTCCCGAAGGGCATCATCCACATCGAGTGCTGCCGGGACCAGTTAACGAGGTCCTGGATCTTACCGGCCACAACGCCAGGCAACAGCTTCCAGAACCCGGGGATCAGTTCCGTAGGCTGAGGCTTCAGCTCATGAGCATCGAGCTCGTTCAAGTCGCGGAACAACCTGACGCCGCCTGAACGTGCGGCGTATTGATGCGATGCAACCTGTTCCTGACCCTCAAGCTGTGTCTGATTCTCTTTTTCCTGGGACTCTCCGTTACCCGTCATACCCATCTCAACACCTTCTTCTTCCAGGCATAAACTAGACCCGCCGCTAGTATCCCCAGGAAGACAATCATCTCCCAGAAGGCAAAGACCCTATCGGTGCTCTGGAATACAGTGGCCCACGGATAAAGGAAAACTGTTTCAACGTCAAACACAACAAAAAGGAGGGCGAAGAAATAATAGCTCAATTGGAACTTGATCCGGGCATCCCCGAAAGGCGTCATGCCGCTTTCATAAGTGGTGACTTTCTTCGGGTACGGGTTATCCCGGCGCAACATTTTGGAGATAACCCATACATTAATAATGGGGAAGGAAAACCCGGCAAGAAGGACTACCAGGATGTCAACATATGCCCCCACAGATACAGCCCCCTCCCTCAGAGGTCCGGTGAAAAAGGCCCGCTTCACCACACCTCTAACTTACGCTATAACTACTGTGCTGCTCCAGACAGCGACTTCATACCGGCGTTGCGAATGGCCTTGATGGCGCCCGATATATCTGTTGCGCAGAAAACGGCTGATCCGGCGACAAGGAGATCCGCTCCAGCCTCAACCACAAGCCCGGCGGTTTCTTCATTCACACCGCCATCGACTTCAAGCTCGCCCTTCCAAAGGCCTTTGGACCTGGCGTCAGCGATCTGCCGGATCTTGGGGAGGACTGCCGGTATGAACCGCTGTCCGCCGAACCCCGGGTTAACGGTCATACAAAGGACCAAATCCACTTTATCCCAAACATACTCCAGCAAATCAGCTGGAGTAGCCGGGTTAAGGGCCACCCCTGCTCGGCATTTGGCATCCCTTATCTGTGCCAAAAGACGATCCAGATGTACGGTTGCTTCAGCATGTACGGTTATGTAGTCTGCACCTGCCCGGGCAAAACCCTCCACATATCTCTCCGGGTTTTCAATCATGAGGTGAACATCCAAAGGCAGTGATGTGACGCGTTTCAGCGCCTCCACGACCAGAGGACCTATGGTTATATTGGGAACGAAATGACCATCCATGACGTCTACATGAATGACGTCGGCCCCGCCTTTTTCGGCCTCCCGAACATGCTCCCCAAGCCGACTAAAGTCAGCTGACAGAATGGATGGGGCAATCCTTATACTATTCAAACCATCATCCCTCAATTTTTTGTTCATTTTTATATTTATAAGAGAGCCCGGGGGGTGCCCTCCGGGCTCCTGGCAATTAACCATGGGTTACTAAAGAGACATTTAACCCCTGGCTTCTTTAACATCCGGCATTTCGCCACTATTGCCATTGCAAACATGGCAGCAATTGCTGTGTTTGATGTGTTCATGGAATTCGTCAGCGAACAGCTTCATGGCGCTACGCATAACGCCACCGGCAGCTTTATCCAAACCACAGATGGTTTTCCGGCCAGTGAGGTCGAAAACCGCCTTGATTCCACTCTCCCAATCAGCCGGCGCCTGGCAACGCTCAACTTCAAGGGTCATCTGTAAGAAGTCACGGGTCCCCTTGCGGCAGGGGAAGCACTGCCCGCAGGTTTCGGCGGCGAAAAACCTCATGAACTTCCGGGTTGCCTCCACCATGCATTGAGACTCGTCAAAGACATGGATATTGGCGGCGCCTAAGTGGCTGCCTTTGGTTTTCATGGCCCCGAATTCGAGAGTAACATCCAAATCGTCAGGGCTCAGGAACGCGGAGGCATATCCACCCGGGATGACCCCCCTTATCTTGCCTAGCGGGCCGCCCCCACACTTATAAATCACGTCACGAAGCGTTACCCCGGCCGGGACCTCATAAACCCCGGGCTTTTTTACGCCATTAAGCGAAACGAGGATGGTCCCGGTGGTGTCCGGCGTACCCAGGGATTTGAAAAACTCCACCCCATCACGCATAATCACCAAAACGTTAGATAGGGTTTCAATGTTATTAACCAGAGTCGGTTTACCCCAAAGCCCGTGAGTTGTGGGGTAAGGGGGTTTCGCCCTCGGTTTCGGGGGTTTCCCTTCGATAAACTGCAATACAGCCGTTTCCTCACCGGCAACGTATCCGATTCCAGCCACATGGACCTGCAGGTCAAAGGAAAAACCTATGCCGCCTACATTGCCACCGAGACAACCCAACCGTCTGGCGTCGTCAATGGCGCCCTGCACGGCATCCATGCAGTCCTGCGCTTCATGATGAATATAGACGTAACCTTTGGAGGCTCCCACTGCGTACGCGGCAATTATCATGCCCGCAACCAGTTGATGCGGCAGCTCCCTCATCAGAAGCCGGTCCTTGAAACAGCCAGGTTCCCCCTCGGCCCCGTTGGCAACAATATATTTCTCTTCGGAATCCTCAGCGGCAACAATCTGCCACTTCACACCGGTCGGGAAGCCAGCACCACCCCGACCACGCAGACCTGATTCCACAATCGCCCCAACAACATCCTGGGGAGACATATCCTTCAGAACCTTGCTTACCGTCTCAAATGGGCGCAGACGGGCATCGGGGTTACCCAAATCAGCTAGTAATACAGGTTTGCAGACCTCGCAGCCCATTAACTCCCCATCCTTCTTGAATTAATTGCCTAGGAAAGACTGATTAGGTTTTATTATAAAAAAGCTATGTGATCAACCTGGAAAAGGCAATAACTTGACCATGAATGGCCTTATATAGCTATCTAAATTGCACTTATGACTGGCAAACGGCAAATCGGGAAATGATATCACCATTCACCGACATATTTTGACCACTCATCCTTCATTAGTACCATTTGGCCTTCCAGGGATTGATTGCTTGTCCCTGCGGCCGTATATTATGTATTGTGGCGGATTACCTCCCGAGCCGAGGGGGCCGGGGGGTGAATTTGTTTTAATTTGTTTTCAGGTAGTGAATAGGTGGGGGGGAAGAATCTTTGCGGTTATTCATTGACACCGCAAATATAAATGAAATAAGAACTGCTGCGGAATGGGGTATCCTCGCGGGAGTGACCACCAACCCATCCCTCCTGGCCCGTGAAGGCTGGTCCAATCCTGAAACCGCTATCGCGGACATCTCAAGAGTAACAGATGGCGCCATCAGTATCGAAGTCGTATCTTCGGAAACCCGGGCGATGGTGGAGGAGTCACGTAGATACGCTGCCGTGTCTTCTCAGGCCGTCATCAAGATACCAATGACCCCATCCGGCCTGGCTGCCGCCAAACAGCTTAGCAATGAGGGCATAAAGACCAATATCACACTGGTTTTCTCCGTTGCACAGGGGCTTCTGGCGGCTGAAACCGGCGCCAATTATATAAGCGTATTTGTGGGGCGGTGGGATGACATCTCGTCTGACGGCATGGACCCTGTGTATGACCTTGCAGGGATCTTCAGCCAGCACGGGATAGAAGCCAAGATAATCGCGGCCAGCATAAGGAACCCGCTACACGTAATCAAGGCCGCAGAGGCTGGGGCGCATTTTGCCACCGTTCCTTTCAAGGTGCTTGAACAGATGTTCAACCACCCGCGTACTGAAGCAGGTATAGCCAAGTTTCAGGCTGATTGGGAAAATGTAAAGGAAAGAATGATGACAACTCCCATTCAATAAATTATTTTGGTATTTGTAACGTTTGGGGAAGGGGATAGACATGCAGGAACGTAAAACTATGGTAGGAATTGTAGGCGATAGTGGGGCGGGTAAATCAACTTATGTCAAAGGGCTTTCTTCGTTTTTGGGAGAAGGCAAAGTAACGATTATCGGACTTGACGATTATCACACCCTCGACAGGGCTCAGCGCAAAGCGGTTGGCATAACACCGCTAAACCCCCGCTGCAATGACCTGGGTCTAGTAATAGACCACGCCTGGCAACTCAGACGCGGCGAGGAGATTGAAAAACCGGTTTATGATCATAGCACCGGCATGTTTGCCCCACCGGAAAAGGTCACTCCCCGGGAATACGTTATCATGGAGGGCCTTCACACCCTTTACCTGGAACTAATGAGGGCGGCCCTTGACCTGAAGATCTACTTTGACACAGACCTCGAGCTGAAACTGCGCTGGAAGATTCAACGTGACGTTGTGGAGCGCGGACATTCCGAGGAACAGGTCAGGAAAGAGATAGAACAACGCCAACCTGATATCCGGGCCTTCGTGGAACCACAGAAGCGGTATGCCGACGTAATTGTCAACCTGGCGCCAAAGCCGGGAAGCAATGATATAAGGGTTTTCCTTTTTGAAAAGCCCGGCCCGAACACCATTTCCGCCCGCCTTTCCCAGGACGGCTGGCGTAAGCGCCTCGGCTTGAACCACTCCACGCAGACTGTTATGGGACAGCACTTCGAGGTCACCGAGATCCCGGATGCGATCCCTGCCGACACCGTAAAGCCAATGCTTTCTGGGGATAATGGATCTGTCTATTCCGGAGACCTGTGATCCCGTAACACTGAGCCAGATCCTGGTGGTGTGGCGTATCAGGACCAGCCACCAGTATCAGGAGGTGCTGGGCAATGCCGCTCAACTCTAACGCCCAGGCAACTGACACAAAAGACCTCACCGAGATTGCGCGATCTGTCCGGCAGCACATCGTTCGCATGACATCCGCAGCCAACTCGGGTCACCCCGGGGGCGCGCTCTCCGCAGCCGACATCGTGACCGCCCTTTATTTCAGGGTCATGAAGGGGTTGGATCCCAATAACCCCCGTAACCCTGATAGAGACCGGTTCATCCTTTCAAAGGGCCATGCCTGCCCGGTGCTTTATGGCGTACTCGCCGAAAAGGGCTACATCCCCCGGGAACTGGTTTTGACCTTCCGCAAACTGCACTCCATCCTCCAGGGCCACCCTGACATGAACAAGGTGCCGGGTGTGGATATGAGTGCCGGTTCGCTCGGACAGGGCCTGTCAGCGGGTGTCGGCATGGCCCTTGCAGCCCAGCTCGATAACCGCAATTACCGCGTCTATGTAATGCTTGGTGACGGGGAATGCCAGGAGGGCCAGGTTTGGGAGGCCGCCATGGCAGGCGCACACTATAAACTTGACAACCTCATAGCTATAGTAGATCGTAACGGCCTTCAGATTGACGGACCAACGGAAACAGTCATGGGGCTCGATCCCCTTCAGGATAAGTGGGCGTCTTTCGGCTGGCACGTAATTGAAATAGACGGGCATTCCTTCCCGGAGATCCTTGCCGCCTTTGATGAGGCCTCTTCGGTAAAAGAAAAACCGGTGGTTATAATCGCCCGGACAATCAAGGGCAAGGGTGTATCATTCATGGAGAATGCCGTGGAGTGGCATGGCACCGCCCCCTCGGCTGAACAGAGGGATAAAGCCCTGGCAGAATTGGGGGGTATTTAGGTGAGCGCGAATGCAATGACCAAAACAGATGTCAAGCCGGTAGACGGCGCCACCAGAGAGGGTTACGGCAAAGGTCTACAGGCGCTTGGGGATAAGAAAAACGTCGTTGTCCTTGACGCTGACCTGTCTAAGTCCACCCAGACTGCGTCCTTCGCCAAGGTTGCGCCCGACCGGTTCATCAACCTGGGCATTGCCGAGGCTAACATGATGGGTGTGGCCGCCGGGCTTGCCGCCTGTGGCAAGACCGTATTCGCATCGAGTTTCGCCATCTTCGCGAC
>DYIG01000017.1 GCA_020723725.1 Thermaerobacter marianensis
CATATCGAGGGAGATGTCAACCGCGAAAACCTTGCCGTCAGCACCGGCAATACGGGATGCCGGAATGGTAAAGAACCCCGGACCGCACCCTACATCAATAAGGGTTTCCCCTGCCTGCAAACCAAGGGAGTTCAACACCTTTACCGGGTCCTGCCAGGACAGCCTTTCTTCACTTATGAGCTTCTCCATCTTGCTGGAATCGAACTTATGCGGCACCGGAACCCTCCTTCCTTATATACACTCAATTATATATCTATTGCGTACGAATCAGGCATCCTATCCTCCCAGACCGGAATGACCGAACGGACCCTATCCACTTCCTCAAGGGCTAATTCTCCCACCGAAACGCCCTCGCCCTCACCGGCCTCGACAATAACCTTCCCCCAGGGGTCTACTATCATGGAGCAACCGCCAAACCTCACCCCATTCCTGATACCCGTCGCGTTCACCCCCACCATGAAGACCTGGTTTTCGATAGCCCTGGCTATCAACAGCGCCCGCCAGTGGCCGAGGCGTTGAACCGGCCATTGGGCAACAGTGAAGATAACTCGGGCGCCTGCCAGGGCCAGCGAACGGGCCAGCTCAGGGAACCGCAGGTCATAACAGATCATCAGCCCGGCCTGGACTCCATCTATACGAGTGAAACCCGGCGCCATCCCCCTGCGAAAAACCGCATCCTCCGCTAGAGGGCGAAAGAGATGTATTTTACGGTACTGTCCGGCCGGTTTTCCGTCCCGCCCGAAAACAAAGCAGGTGTTAAACACGGAAGTCCCTTCACTTTCGGGTATGGATCCAGCCACAACATAAGTTCGCATCTCACGGGCTAACTCGGATATGGAAACAAGGGTCCTCTCCATCAGATCCCTGCCGGTGAACCCCCCTAGATCGGGGAAATAGCCGAGGGTCCACATCTCCGGGAATACCGCGACATCAACCCCTTGCAGACCCTTGGCCAAGAGTTTTGCCTTTCCCAGGTTGGCATCGGGGTTACCTTCTATGGTATCCAACTGAACCATGGCAACACGAATAGCAACCCACCGCCTTCCAAGATCACTGAGACGCAACCCTTCGGAATTTGGACATCACTTGAGACATACGCGGCCTATCTGCAGCGCTCGTCCCAACATGCTTCCATGTTATATAGCCCTTCCGGTCAATTATAAACACCGATGGGGCAGCCAATTCGTCACCCAAGAGGTTAAAGACGCCATAACCTTTTGAGGCCACATAATTCTCGTCTGAGAGTACGGGGGCATCCAAACCCCTGTCCCTCTTCATCGCCCGCACGAGTTCCATGTTTTCTACACTAATGAAAACTACTTCCCCACCCAGTTCCTTGATCTCCTTATACTTCTTCTGGAAGGCGTCCAGCCTCTCCCGACTGGAAGGACTGTGGTAACTGCGGTAGAAGACCAGGATTAACGGTTTCCCTCGCAGGCTACTAAGCGAGAGTTCCCCTCCCCCAGCCTCAGGGAGGCGGAAATCAGGGGCTAATTGAAGCTCCGGCCTCAGGTAGGTAAAAGCCACGAATAGCAACACTAACAATACAATGGCGCCTAAGGCCAGACCGATTTGTTTCGCCCGTCCACGGCGGTTGCCCCTCCGGCCAGCAGGCCGTATGTCCCTTTTTCCCCTCTTAGCTCTAGCCTCTGGGGTCATAATTCCTAACCCTGCCCCGCTCCTCCAAGCCTCTCAGCCAGCCTTATCAAGGTGCGGGTTCCAAAACCCGAAGCCCCCTTAGGTATATACGGCAGATCCTTCTGATGCCAGGCCACACCGGCGATATCCAAATGGGCCCACTTGCATGCCCCCGCGAACTCGCCCACGATCAAGGCCCCGGTGATGGTTCCCGCCTGACGGCCGCCAACGTTCTTGATGTCGGCAATGTGACTCTTGTACTGTTCCTTATATTCCTCGTAGGCCGGCAGCTGCCAGTAACGCTCCCCCACGTCCGCCCCGGACGCGACAACCTCATCTATGAGTTCCTGGTCATTGCCGATGATGGCAGCAGCCTGATTCCCCAAAGCAATAACAACGGCGCCCGTCAGTGTGGCTATGTCCACTATCCAGTTGGCGCCAGCCCGCGAGGCATATGTAAGGGCGTCCGCGAGTATAAGGCGTCCCTCGGCATCTGTGTTGATAACCTCAATTGTTTTCCCGCTGAGGGTTTTAAGGACGTCACCCGGTTTGAGTGCCCGCCCGCCGGGGAGGTTCTCTGTGGCCGGTATGACCCCTAAAACGTCAATCGTCGGCTTAAGCCGGGCAATCCCCTGCATCGCCGCGATAACCGCAGCCCCACCCGACTTATCCATTTTCATTTCGTCCATACCTTCAGCGGGTTTAAGACATATGCCGCCTGCATCAAAGGTCAGACCCTTGCCAACAATGGCCAGCAGAGGAGCACCCTGTCGGCCACTCCTGTATCGTAGAACAATAAAGCGGGGGGGTTCACTGCTGCCACGAGCCACACCAAGGAGGGCGCCCATACCCTCTGACTCCATCCATGACTCATCATGAATCTCCACTTCCAGCCCCGTTTCACGGGCAACACGTTCCGCTGCCTCAGCCAGGCGTCTCGGGGTCATGGCGCTCCCCGGGGTATAAGCCAGGTCCCTGGCGAGAACAGTGGCCTCGGCCATCACGCAGGCCCGATCCACCGCTTGCTGGGCCTTGGCTTCATCCACACCTGTCGGCAGAATCAAATCCACCCGCTCCAGGTCCTTCTCGTCTTTCTTTGATTTGAATTCCTGGTAACGATGCAGGCTCAGGATAAACCCCTCTACATTACATAACACTGCGGTTTCCGAGGCATTCTTACCCGGCGAACCGCCCTCGCCAGACACCCCCAGCGTTAGAACTGCGGCGCGCTTTATGCCCTTGTCCCTGAGGAGTTTGGCCACACTCCCCGCTGCACTTCTGATGGCTTCAGCGTCCACCTTATCCGCCTCACCCAGACCAACCGTGACGACGCGGCGCGGGGCCAGCTGAACACTATCAGGATTAGCCACATGGAAAATGGCGGTTTCGCCCTTCTCCCCCTTCAATTCCCCATCGGCAAGGGAACGGCCTATCACACCACCCATGAGACCGTCTATCTCTGTTGCCGGACCAGATAGGGGTTTGTCCTTACATATCCCAATAACCAGTGCCTGTACCGGCATCCGTTGAGCCGGTTCGCGCGAAACGGCAATTTTCACGAGTCTGATCCCCCTCATTTATGAGAAATGCCGACTCTTAGCCGGCATTGAGGCCCGGTGACCGGGCCTCGTAACATAACCTTTTTCACCAAGTAGATTATATGGAAGGCAGAAAAATCAAGAATTCTGGGAAAACAACATTCCTTAGAGAACGGCATCCAGGGCCTTGGCCAGCTCAGTCTTGGGTCTGAAACCCACAAGCCGGTTTTTTACCTCACCCTTTTGGAATAAAAGGAGCGTGGGTATGCTCATAATACCGTACTTGGCCGCCGTGTTCCGATTTTCGTCCACATTAAGTTTGGTTATCTTAACACGACCGGCATAGTCGTCTGCCAACTCTTCCACCACTGGCGCCACCATACGGCACGGTCCGCACCAAGCAGCCCAGAAATCAACAAGAACAGGCATATCGGACTTCACTACTTCAGAATCAAAATTGGCATCGGTAACCTCAATCACCCTACCCGCCATCTTGCATACCTCCCTTGGCATTCCGCACTGACAACCAGAGCGGAGATCATATCTGGAATTGTATTGCCACTCTACCCGGGCGTCAAGAGGGTACCCCTGGGGGTATTTTAACACGGCTGTGTTCCAGGCTCAAGAGAAGCTTACCCCATAATGCCTCAGCCATTCATTAACCTGGATCAGGTAGGCTATCAGCTGCGGGCCGCGCATGAGCTGCCCAAACCAGGGGATATCTATACCCTCAAAGTTTGATCGTATAACATCCCTGATGTAATTCACATTTATCAAAGGGAGGATTGGGGAAGAGGGGTCATCGAGAACCACCTGCATTTTCCTAACAACCAACCGCGTGTACTCAGGGTTATGCGTTTTCGGATAAGGGTTCTTCCTTCTATCCAATACATCGTCCGGAAGAATCCCCCTTAACGCCCTCCTCAGGATACCCTTGGCCTGACCATCGACAGTCTTAAAAGACCAGGGTACGTTCCAGACGTATTCCACCAGACGGTGATCGCAAAAAGGAACCCGCACCTCCAATCCCGCCGCCATGCTCATCCGGTCCTTGCGGTCGAGCAACGTCGGCATCCACCGCGTCAGGTTCAGGTAAAAAAGACCCCTAATCCTGGTCTCGTGTGGGTCTTCCCCCCGGAGCCTGGGGACCTCGGACAGCGCCTCGTGGTACCTTTCCAACACGTACTTTTCCGGCTGGATCCAACTGACAAGGTCCGAGGACAACAGGCGGGCGCGTTCACGCACGAAGCGGGACCAGGGGAAGGTATTGGCGTAGACCGCCTCCTCACGATGAAACCAAGGGTAGCCGCCGAAGACCTCATCGGCGCACTCCCCAGATAGGGCCACGGTTGCACCCTTCTTTATTTCACGGCACAAAAGATAGAGTGAACCATCTATGTCGGCCATTCCGGGGAGATCACGGGCAACCATGGCCACTTTAAGTGACTCGAACAGTTCCGCGTTGTCAATCAACACGGAATGGTGACGTGTGTTAAGGTAGTCTGCAACACGCCTTGCCCATGGGGCATCCGAATCCGGTTCGAAGCTATTGGGGGAAAAGCTTTTGTCATTCCCCTCATAGTCAACCGAATAGGTGTTCAGGGTCCCTTTGCCTTCCTGTGCAAAGACCTGGGCGGTAACGGCTGAAATCGCGCTGGAATCAAGCCCTCCGGAAAGGAGCGTGCAAACCGGAACGTCGGATACCAGCTGGCGTTTAACGGCATCCGTAAATAACTCCCTTATCCTGATAACCGTTTCCTCAAGGCTATCCGTGTGTATGAAACTCTCCAGCGTCCAATAGGGTTTTTCACGCGTTCCTTCCCTTGCATGGATAAGGTAGTGACCCGGCTTCAGCTCGCGCACACCGCGAAAGACCCCGTATCCCGGAGTTCTAGCCGGTCCGAGGGCAAACACCTCCGCCAGCCCTTCACCGTCCACCACGGGTTCAATTAATGGACATGCCAAAAGGGATTTGAGTTCGGAACCGAAAACAAGGGCTTCCCCCCGCTGCGCATAGAACAGGGGTTTAACACCGAGCCTGTCACGTGCCATAAACAGCCTCTGATCGTGTTCCTCCCAGACAGCAAAGGCGAAGATACCGTTTAAACGGCCAAGACAGGCTGGCCCCCACTCCACATAGGAAACCAGCAGAACCTCCGTATCGGAGCGGGTAAAAAATTGGTGATCTCTGGATTCCAATTCCTCCCTGAGCTCAGCGGTGTTATAAAGTTCCCCATTATAGGTTATTACATAACGGCGTTGGCCCAACTGACGAACCATGGGCTGGGCTCCACCCTCCGGATCTATAAGCCGTCTGTGGGCAAAAGCTGCCTTCGCAGAGACCCAAACCCCATCGCCATCCGGCCCCCTGTGTGTCATTAC
The DNA here is from genome assembly GCA_020723725.1 of Thermaerobacter marianensis. Taxonomy (GTDB): domain Bacteria; phylum Bacillota; class Sulfobacillia; order DYIH01; family DYIG01; genus DYIG01. The sequence goes on from DYIG01000017.1 coordinate 5,559, forward strand.
CCGGGCCATTTGTTCAATAGATGACCTGTGTTCAGTTAGATCCCTTTCCCAGTCAATCCAACCCGCTATGCCACACACCGGTTTTCATCTCCCAGCAAGACGCTATTTTCAGGGTTTTCAACCCATGTAAGCCAGACCGGGATATTTTATACGGTGCCGGTTAGGGTTTGTGCGCGTCCTTTAGAGGGATAGGCGTTGTCTAAGGGCTTCGTAAAGAATAATGCTGCTAGCCATACCGACATTAAGTGACTCGGTTTCACCATAGATGGGGATTGTGGCATGAGCATCCGTAATCGCTAGTACTTCTCCGCTGATCCCTGAGCCTTCATTCCCCAGGACCAGGACTGATGGGGGTGACCAATCCACCTCGTAAATAGGCTTTCCCCCCCTGGCCACTGCCGCCACAACCTGGAAGCCTCGTTCGCGTATAACTGGTATAAGATCAGGGAGGGATTGGTTATAGCAGACCGGTAAACGGAAAATGGAGCCCATGGTTGCCCTGACCGTTTTCGGGTTGAACGGGTCCGCCGAACCATCGCCAAGAATAACCCCACCCGCGCTTAGGGCCTCGGCTGCCCTGATGATGGTCCCAAGGTTTCCGGGGTCCTGCAGCCCATCAACCATCACTGTCAGAGGGGGCAGGCCGCCACCCTTCCCTTTAACCCCTGAGCGAACACGCCGACAGCAATCCTCCCAAGTCCAGTCAGGCATTCGGACAAGGGCCAGGATGCCCTGCGGGGAGTCGGTATTCGACATCTTGCGGAACACCGACCCAGGAACCTCATAGACAACACGCCCCGACAGAACCTGAGCCAGCACACCGTTTCCTGCCTCCTGTTCAAGCAGCTCGGAAGATACGTAAACGCTGTGTAAATCCACCCCGCTGAGGAGTGCCTCACCGATAAGGCGCATCCCTTCAGCAACATACAGGCGCTCCTTAAGCCTGTAGCGCCGCCGGGCTAATTTCTGAACAAACTTTACCTTCTCATTCCGCGGGCTGTTGATCTTCATTTATCTTTCTCTTGGAACTTCTGCAGCCGGTCTATATCGTCATTGCTCCCGATAACCACAAGAATGTCTTCGCGGCGAATAGGATCCTCCGGGCTGGGAGGGAGTATTATCTGATCCCCTCTGCGAATAGCCAGAGCGGTAACGTGAAACTTGGCTCGCAGGTTAAGCTCTCTGAGGTTCTTGCCTACCAGGGGCCCGCTAACCGCAAATTCAACAATGCTAACCTGGGGTGTGAGTTCAATATAATCAAGGATGTCATTCTCGGACAGGAAACGGGCGATCCTTGTGCCCATGTCCTTTTCCGGGAACACGACACGGTCCGCCCCGACCTTCTGCAACACCTTCCCATGTGCCTCGGTGGCCGCCTTGGCGACTACTGTCCGCACCCCTATCTCCTTGAGCATAAGCGTAATAAGGATGCTGGCCTCCATATCCTGCCCGATAGCCACTACAACAGTATCGAAGTTACGTATACCAAGCGAACGCAGAACGTTTTCGTCGGAAGCGTCCGCCTGCACCACGTGCGTGAGTTCATTGGCTACCGATTGCACCTTTGATTCGCTCGTGTCGATTCCCAAGACATTGTGACCAAGTTTCTGCAGCGTAAGGGCGACACTCGTTCCAAACCGGCCAAGACCAATGACCGCGTACTCCCTGACCAAACTCCCAACCCCCTAAAGGCCCGGTGAAAAAGGCCCATCTGCCGCGTTGCCTTTGTCGCTCGTCCCTGCGGCGTACCAGGAAGTACGCCTCACTCCTCGCTCCTCGGCGCCTTGCATCTGAACCTTTTTGACCGGGCCTTATATCCGATCCGGTGAAAAAGGCCCATCTGCCCGGCTCTCATCGTCGCTCGTCCCTGATGCTATATTATCCTACCATGATCCTTTCTTCCGGCAGACGGATCAGCCGCTGACGCTCCTGCGCCTGCCAGAGGGCCACAGCAAGGGTGACCGGCCCCACGCGCCCGGCGTACATAACCAAGGCAACAATTACCTTCCCAACAGGGGTGAGTTCCGGGGTAAGTCCGGTTGACAGTCCAACCGTTCCGAACGCAGAAGTCGCTTCAAAAAGAATTGAAAGAAAAGGCGCGTTTTCTGTGACACTGAGAATCAAACTAACAATTGTAACCAGGAAGAGGGAAGAGGCTATGATGGCCAGAGAACGGTCAACTGCCCCGTCTCTAAGCCTGCGCCCGAAAAGTTCCACGTCCCTCTTGCCGCGAATCGTAGACCAAACAGACAGGGCAAGCACGCCAAAGGTTGTCGTCTTGACCCCGCCACCCGTCCCACCAGGCGATGCGCCGATAAACATCAACAATACGGTAATAAACAGGGTAGCCTGTGTCAGCCCGCCCTGAGGGATGCTAAAGTACCCGGCGGTACGAGCGGTGGCGGCTTGAAAGTATGCGTTAAGGACCTTTCCTCCAAGAGAAAGCGGTCCCAGCGTTTCCGGGTTACGGTATTCAATAACGAATATCACAGCCGCAGGCAAAACGATTAACAACCCGGACAGCAAGAGCACCAGCTTGGTCTGAAGGGATAGGACGGCACGAATCTTTGTCCGACGCGCCTGGACATACCGGTAAATGTCGTTGATCACAACGAAACCGAGGCCACCCAATATCAACAAACCGCTTATGGTTAGTAAGACCACGGGGTCTTCCTTGAAACCCAGGAGACTCGTCGAGAACAGATCGAAACCAGCGTTATTGAACGCGGATACAGCATGGAATACCCCAAAATAGAGGGCCTTGTCCGCGGGCAGAATCCCGCTCCACCTGGTGAATAGAACCAGCGCCCCCAGGGCTTCAAAAAACAGTGTAGTCAAAATGATGTAACGGACCAGACGCACGACTCCGGACAACTCGATACTCCCCAGGGCCTCCTGCACGACAAGGCGCTCGGGCAGGGTTATCCGCTTACCCCGCAACAGGGCAATAAGGGTCGTCGCTGTGACAATGCCCAGACCGCCAATCTGCACGAGGAAAAGGATAACCAGCTCCCCAAAAAGACTCCAGGTGCTGGGGGTATCCACCGTTGTCAAACCAGTCACACAAATCGCCGAGGTGGCGGTAAAAAAAGCGTCTACCAGGGAGACGCGGTCGCCGCTGGCAGACGCTATTGGTAATGAAAGCAGAATAGTACCTAGGATGACGGCGCCGGCAAACCCCAATACAAGTAGCTTGTGTGGCTGCGGGAGTCTTTGCCCCGTCCACCGCTGGCGGTAAGGAGCAAACCCCCCTCTACCTGCCGGTTCAGAACTCATAGAGCCTTTTTAGCCACATCCACCAGCTGCCCGAAAGCGCTTGCGTCGTTTATAGCAAGGTCGGCCAGCATCTTGCGGTTGATGGCAACACCGGCCTTCCTTAAGCCGTTCATCAACCTGTTATAGGTCAACCCGTTAGAACGGGCAGCAGCGTTTATTCGGATGATCCACAGACGCCGGAAATCCCTTTTGCGGGCCCGGCGATCGCGGTATGAATACCAGAGGGCCTTGAGTACGGTTTCATTGGTCGGCCGAAATAGCCTGTGCTTGCCGCCCCAATACCCTTTAGCCAGCTTTAGTATCTTTTTGTGGCGCCGTCGAGTAATGGTACCGCCACGCGCTCTAGCCATTGAAAATACACCTCCGAATAACTTCCAGTATCAGGCGTAAGGTAAAAGACGCTTCAACCTTGCCTCTTCGGCGTCATTCACCAAACCAGGCTGCCCCAGGGACCTTTTACGCTTGGGCGATTTCTTGGTTAGCAAATGGGACCTAAAGGCCTTGTTACGCTTGAACTTACCGCTACCCGTCCTCTTGAACCTCTTGGCGGCGCCGCGGTGCGTCTTGATCTTTGGCAATGCCAACGCCTCCCTGCCAAATTTTATTGAGCCTGTTTCTGCTGTTTGGGGCTAATTATCATAATCATGTTGCGCCCTTCAATCCGCGGGTTCATTTCGATGAACCCCAAATCACCGATTCTCTCACAGAGGCGTTTGAGAACCGCCTCGCCCAGATCAGCGTGCACAATTTCCCGGCCTCTGAACATGATGGTGCATTTCACCTTGTCTCCGTCCTTCAAAAACCTCTCGGTGCTCCGGACCTTGACTTCAAAATCATGGTCATCAATCCTGGGTCTCATCTTTATTTCTTTCACATTGATGGTCTTCTGGTTTTTCCTGGCCTCTCTATCACGCTTGGCCTGTTCATATTTGAACTTACCGAAATCCATGATCCGGCAAACCACCGGATGAGCGCCAGGCGCAACTTCCACCAGGTCCAAACCTCTTTCAGCGGCAATGCGAAGGGCCTCACGCGTGGGCATAATGCCCAACTGTTCCCCTTCAACGTCGATAAGCCGCACCTCACGGGCCCTTATTGACTCATTAACCCGCAATTCCTTTTCGATAAGCTATTACCTCCCCTCGGAATAAAAACCCAATACACGCAAAAGGGCGGGCTCCATCGCCCGCCGAAATCAGTCCGAACAGATAAGAACACCAATGTTCATTGGACCGGTTTAATAACCACGGCAACCTTGTCGCCGGGTGAGAAGCGGGACGCTTCTTCTTATACCCGATTTTCCGGTGATGAGTATAACACAGGGCATGGTGACGGTCAATTCAACCGCCTTCCCACCGCCTCCTCCTTAATGCGGGACACAACCTCATCCAGGGGGGCGGCCCCCTCCTCCCCTTTTGCCCGTGAGCGTAACGAGACTTGGCCTGCCTCAGCCTCCCGGTCGCCAACTATCAGCATGTATGGAACCTTTTCAACCTGTGCCTGCCGTATTTTATAACCAACCTTCTCGCTGCGTTCATCGAGCTCAGCCCTTAAGCCTGCCTGCTTTAAACGGCTGGTTACCTCCTTGGCATAGGCAAGATGCCTCTCCGCAATGGGGATTACCCTCGCCTGCACCGGGGCAAGCCATACCGGGAAAGCGCCTGCAAAATGCTCAACCAAGATCCCGATAAACCTCTCCAAAGAGCCCATTATCGCCCGGTGTATCATCACGGGGCGCTTTTGTTGCCCGTTTTCATCTACATAAGTTAAGTCAAACCGCTCGGGCATCTGGAAATCGAGCTGGACCGTCGCGCACTGCCAGCGCCGACCCAGCGAATCGAGCACATCGAAATCCAGTTTGGGGCCGTAGAACGCCCCATCGCCCGGGTTAACCGTGTAAGGTCTGCCCACCGCTTTCAGCGCCTGCACCAGGGATTCCTCGGCCTTATCCCACAAAGCCGGGTCGCCCATAAAATCCTCCGGACGTGTGGAGAGCTTTATCTCGTAGGACATGCCAAACGTCCCGTATATCTCGTCAACAATCTTGAGGACAGAGTGAATTTCCTCCTGGATCTGATCCTCCCGCACAAACAGGTGCGCATCGTCCTGCACAAAGCCCCTGACGCGTAATAGCCCGTGCAGGGTTCCGGAGCGCTCAAACCTGGCCAAGCGCCCGTACTCCGACAGGCGCAGTGGGAGATCCCGGTACGAACGAATACCGGTAGAGTAGATTAAGCAATGCGCCGGGCAGTTCATGGGTTTGACAGCAAAATGCTCATCCTCTTTATCTATAAAATACATATTTTCGCGGTAGTGATTGTAATGGCCGGAACGGTGCCAGAGCTTAACGTCCATGATGCTGGGTGTGGCCACCTCGCGGTACCCGTAGCGCTCCTGGATCCCCTGGGAGAATTGGACCAGGGTGTTGTAAACCACCAACCCGCGGGGGTGCCAGAAGGCGAACCCTGGTGCCTCCTCCCGGAAACTGAATAGATCCAGTTCCGGACCCAGCTTGCGATGATCACGGCGTTTGGCCTCCTCACGCTGCCACAGAAACTGTTCGAGCTCCTCTTTGGAGGTAAAAGAGGTCCCGTAAATACGCTGCAGCATTGGCCTCTTCTCATCACCGCGCCAGTATGCACCAGCCACGCTGAGGAGTTTGAATGCCTTGATACGTTTGGTAGACGGCACGTGCGGACCACGGCAGAGGTCGACAAATTCCCCCTGGCGGTAAATGCTTATCTCTGAATCCGGCGGCAGGTCTTCGATCAATTCCAGCTTATAAGGTTCATTGAGTTCCCGAAAGAGGTTAAGGGCTTCATCCCGGGTCAAGACCTCCCGTTCAATGGGCAGGTTTTCCTTAATGATGTTTTTCATCTCGGCTTCTATGCGCTCAAGGTCTTCCGGGGTGATCGCCTGGGGGGAATCAATATCGTAATAGAAACCATCCTCAATAGCCGGTCCAATGGCCAAGCGGGCCTCGGGGAAAACCCGCTTGACTGCCTGCGCCAGGATATGCGCGGTGCTGTGCCGGTATATCTCCCGCCCCTCCGGGTTAGAAAAGTCAAAAGATTGAATGGAGCCATCGGCAAGCTTTACAGAGAATTCAGCCATTGTCAGCACAACCCCTGAAATCGGATTTACCGCAGTCATTGTATTTTCTCAAGGATTGACTGTCAAACTAAGAACCCTCCAAGTTAACTGGCGCTGAGTATCTCAAATTTACGCTCGGACCTTCCAAAGTCAAGGACCACAACACGGCCCGGTTTGAATTCCACCTCCGATTCGAAGTTGAAAGCGGAGTCATTTGACTCATAGAGCCTGGCTTTGAGGTGATATTTCCCGGGTTTCACCCCGAGTTCTTCAAAGGCGACGGAAGGCCAGTCGTGTTGCAACCCTCCTGGGGTGTAGCTCCTGTCAAGGAGGGTCTCTCCCGAAAGCTCTATAACCAAGCGGACCGGGAAGCGCTCACGGGAGCAAATCTTATCCGTGCGCATATGGTCAGGCATGTTCTTCTTTTCCTCTTCTGTCGCATCGCGGCACCCCTCAACGATCTGACCCGGGTGCCGGAAACTCACCCTGAGCATGGATAAGCCGTCAGAAGAGTACCTATAGGGCAACGCTGACAACCAAGCCGTGCCGATGACAACCATAGCCACGAGAAACCACACAACAGTCCGGCCCGCGAATGTCTTATCCCTTTGATCAAACAACTGGTATCACCCCGTACCCCGCATCTCATGTTTGCCGGGATCCGACTTGGACGCGATTTCCCGTATTAGTGCCCGCAGTGCGGCAATTTCACCAGCACCGGCCCCCAGCGTAAATATACCGTTGCCTTCGGAAGGGTTGACTTCCCAAACACTCGTGGAGCGCAAACGGGGGTGGCGGCTGCCTTCAAGCCTCTGCTCCATCCATTGATTGCCCAGCCTGTAGACGCCGCCTTCAGCGGGGCACCCAACCAACAGCACACCATCCGCGCCTGCAAGCAGACCGTATTCAGCCAGGAATGGGTGTACCGTAGCAATGCACGGCACGGTAATGTTGGCTACCCCTGCCAGCCCGTCAATAGCCCCCGCCTGCCCGCCGGCAGACGCTTGGCAGGACAGGACCAAGACCCGTACCCCCCCGGAAGGCAATGCCCTAATCCTTTCCTCAATAGCGGGTTGCAGCGTGCGAAGGGAGAGACCATCCATTTCAATGGCCCCGCTGTTACAAGCCCCTACGCAAGCCCCGCACCTTGCGCAACCATCCGCTTTGACCACGGCCTCCTCAGCAAAAGGGGCGCCATCTGTCCGCGGGCGCATTACTATGCCATCGTAAGGGCAGTCCTCATAACACTGGCGACAGCCATTGCAAAAGTCCAGGTTTACAATCGGGGCAGGCGTAGCCCTCCTCCGCAACCAATACGGCAGGGTGAAAACCACCAGAAACCCGATGCCAAACAGCGTCAGCGCCCCAACAGGCCCGATTATCTGCTGCGCCGGGACCCAGAACAGGTAAAACAAATCCAGATTAACCTGAGTTGGGATGGCATCCAGATCAGCCTGAAGGTTGCTCTTCGCCGGCCAAACCACGGACACCAGGGCGGTGAGGATTAAAGTGGCATACAAAAGGGGTTTAGGAGGCGCCAGACGCGGACGTGCCACCCGGTTGACATGTAGCCATACAAAAACCAGTATCCCTATGGCCGCCATTATATGAAAGAACAACATGATGAAGAAAAGCATGTTGGACATCGAGGACTGGCTCAAGAGTGACCTTGATAACGGTTCACCAAAGATCGGAAGGATATCTAAAGCTCGAAAGAGCTCCCGGGCAATAATCTGTGCCTGCTGGTCCCAAACAAGGAAATACCCCGTCAGCCCTTCCGCCAGGGATATGCCCACAAGGATAACACCTGTCAACCAGGCCAGGGTGACATTGCCGCCAAAACGCCCGTTTAGTAGCATCCTGACGGCATGTATAACGGCAAAAAGGAGCAGACCGTCGGAAGCCTACCTATGAATTGACCTCATAAAGCTCCCGGGTATGGATTTCTCTAGAGCGGCAACTGAATTGTAGGACATCTCCGGCCCGATGCGGTAAAAGATAAAAACGTATATCCCGCTTAAGAACACGAGGGCCAGCATTACGGAGGCAATCGCCCCTGTGTGGTACATGGGATTAAGCCGACTGCCAATCCCGCGGTTGATTAAACCGTCAACATAAGTAAGTAGGCGTTTAAACATGGAATCAACCACCTAGCTTCCGAAGCAATTCGGCTATGTTCCCTACCTCTGTATCCAGCGGATCCACCCTGTAAGCCATACGACCCTCACGATCGATTATCACCAGTGCATTGGAATGGCTGACCATACCGGTGACTGGGTCACGTTGACGGCCCACAAGGTATTTCTTAAGCACACTGTCCACATCGGCCGGGGCGCCCGTAACGAAGTTCCAACGCTCGGGTTTGATCTGCAAGGCCTTCATAGCCTCACGAAGCCTTTCGGGTGTATCCCTCTCAGGGTCCACAGTGACGCTGACAGCCCTCACATCACCCACACCTGAGATGGCCATGGCCTTATCAGTGCGTTTCAGGATATTCGGGCAGATAGACTGACAATTTGAGTAGGTAAAGGTGAGCAGAACGGGCTTCCCTCTGAGGTCATTCAGGGAAAAGGACGCGCCTGATGAATCCGTCAGGGAAAAATCCGGAGCGGTTTCAAACCCCCTCTGGATTCCGGCGATGCTGGAGCGTTTCCACCCAACCCCGGTGGCCCCCACAACGGAAACCAAAACGATAACCGCAATGACAGCCATACCGGTTCGTGAGGAAACAGACCGGCCGAGACGCCGAAAGGCATCAATGGTCTCTGAAGGCCACACTACGGCCACCATACCCATTAAGACGGGCGCGGGCAATAGCACCATAAAGAGCTCATCCAGCCTATAGGTTCCGGTCTGAGGGTCCCACCCCAAACAGAACACGCGAAGATCATCGATGACCTGGCCAAACTTCCCGTCATCAATAGGAAGGAAGGCCGACCAGTAAGCGAGCAGCACAAAAAAAGCAGCCCACCCTGCAATGACACTGAGTAGAGCCAGGGGTAGCCATTTCCTCTCGGGGAGGGTGGCCAGCCACGACAACAACCTGTCAGCGGTCAATTACAGGCCACCCCCGATTCCACGGTCAATGAAGATAGCCGAAAAAAGGACAGCCAAGTGGAACATGGAACCCTTGAAACCCGCCATGGCTATTTCCCTGTTGCCGGGGTTTAGGTAGAGGCGCACCCCGGGTATAAGGAGCCATAGCACCGCACCGACAGCACCTATCAGGTATAGGTAGCCGAAACTGCGGGTAAAAAACGGCAATAAAGTAGCGGCGGCCAGTAAAATATCACTGATCAGTATGGAAGCAGCAGCCAGACGCGGCCCCACCAGGACCGGGAGCATGGGAACACCGCCCCGCTTGTAATCATCCCTGAACGCAACAGCCAATGCCCAGAAATGAGACGGGCTCCAAAGGAAAAGCACAAGAGCAAGCTCCCATGAGGCATGTGAGAGCCCTCCCGGGTTTGCCGCAGCTCCGGCCAACACCGCGAAACTACCTGCCAAACCGCCAATGATTACGTTCATCCAGGTTTTACGTTTTAACCATTTGGTGTAAATAACCACATAGGTAAACGCTCCCAAGAAAGTAAACAAACCCGTAATCGGGCCAACAAGAAGACCCCCGGCCAGGGAGCCCGCTACGACTAAAATTGCTCCTAAAATTGCGACATGTCCCCGCTCGGTAAGCCTCCCGGTAGGGAGCGGGCGATCCATGGTACGTGTCATAACAGCATCCAGATCAGCCTCAAGGGCGTGGTTTAAAGCCCCTGCCCCCATGGCCGCCAGGAGAACGGACAGCGTAACAGCTGCTACCAACCCGGGGCCAGGGATAGCGCCTCCAGCCATAAGCCCCGCCACTGCGCTGAGCGACGTGACCATAGCAATCCGTAACTTCAGGACCTCCAAATATGGCTTGAGAGCAACAAGCCCTTCAGTTTCACGACAAAAGAGACGTTCTACTGTTGCTCGCATCCCAATACCCCCTTTGCGGCAGGGTGTGCCAACTGATTGGAGGCTGGCAGCAGGGCTTTGCCAGCAATTAAAACGTATATGGCTCCGCCCGCTGCCGCAAAGAATGCACCCACGCCCATAATATTCATAGCAATGAACACCACGGGGTCTTGCACCCAATCAAATCCCGGGGTCTTCCGTGGGGCGCCGAAATCGCCTGCCCAGCCCATCCCGGCCACAAACCCCAGAACACCTATCACATAAATATAAG
>DYIG01000018.1:0-3308 GCA_020723725.1 Thermaerobacter marianensis
TTCAGGCACGAGGCCAATTTCCAGAAAATTTCCCCCGGAACTTCTTGACACACTCTCACCGGGCCTCTAAATTGACACCCCATATGACCTTCTATATAATGGGCGGGGTGATCGGGCTTGTATATTGATCTGGCCGGGATCAGGAAGGCAAAAGGCGGTCGGGTAGAGGTTCACTTGCAGCTTGAACCCGCCGAACCGTTCCGCTATGCAGGCACTGAAGCGGTGTTTGCCAGCCCCATAGATTTCAATGCCGAAATGGTAAATACAGGTGCGGGAATACACGCCTCAATCCATGCCAGCGGTGCCTTAACGCTGAATTGTGACAGGTGCCTGGTCTCGTACGATTGGCCTTTTACTATAGATTATCAGGAGCTATACTTGACACCCGAAGAAGCTGTTAAAATGCCGCCTGAGGGTGATAGTGAGACCCGCCACGTTGTGGCCAGTGAACCGCGGGTCGATCCCATGGAGGGTTTGCGGGAGGCATTGATAGTGGTTCTCCCGATGAAAAACCTGTGTTCTGAGGGTTGTAAGGGCCTGTGTGCTATCTGCGGGGGGAATCTCAACGAAAGGGTTTGCAATTGCAGCCACGAAGAGGTAGACCCGCGACTGGAGGTACTTAAGACCCTTCTCGGTAAGATGGAATAGGAGGACGAAAAAGAAATGGGTAACCCCAAACGGAAATTCTCCAAGTCACGCCGTGACAAACGGGCCGCTCACTGGAAACTCGACTCGCCGATGTTTCAGGAATGCCCGCATTGCCACGCGCCCAAGATGCCTCACCGTGTTTGTCCCAATTGCGGGAAGTACAAGGACCGGCAAGTAGTCCAGTACGAGTGATCCCGGCGGAACCCGTCTATATTTATACTGACGTACAGGCCGGAGGGGAGCACCGTCGATGTCTAAAATCAAAGTAGCTGTTGATGCAATGGGCGGCGACAACGCACCTAAGGCGGTCATTCATGGCGCCTTGGAGGCTGTTGCCGGGATTGATGCTACGATTTCCCTTGTAGGTCCACAGGAGCTAATTGAGTCGGAATTGTCGAATGCCGGAGCGCCACAGGACAGGATCAGCATAGTGGATGCCCCGGAGGTCATTGCCGGCGATGAACAGCCTGTTCAGGCCGTACAGAGAAAACAAAGGTCTTCAATTGTTGTAGGGTTGAGCCTGGTCCGGGATGGGTTGGCGGACGCCTTTGTCTCCGCAGGGAATACCGGGGCACTCATGGCGGCCGGTCTGCTTGTTTGCGGCAGGATACCTGGCGTCAAACGCCCTGCTATCGGGGGGACATTACCGACAGTGGATGGCAAGGGCGTGCTCATCCTCGACCTTGGCGCGCACATGGACGCCAACGCCCAGAACCTCTACCAGTACGCGGTGATGGGGTCCGTTTATGCGGAACAGGTAAAAGGCATTGAGCGCCCCAGGATTGGGCTGCTGAACGTAGGCATTGAGGATAACAAGGGGAACGAGGTGGTCAAGGAGGCCTTCGGCCTTCTCAAATCCAGTTCCCTTAACTTTGTGGGTAATATTGAGGCACGAGAAATCTTTTTCGGTGACGTAGATGTTGTCATCTGCGACGGTTTCGTAGGGAACGTTGTTCTTAAAGCCCTTGAGGGGTTTGGCGCCGCAATCCTGCAGCTCCTCAAGAAAGGGTTGGGGGCGGAAGGGATGCCTGGCCTGGGGAGTCTTTTTGCGACCTTTGACTATCGACAATATGGCGGAAGCCCCATTTTCGGCGTAGACGGGGTCTGTGTAAAGTGTCACGGCAGCTCCGATCACCTGGCTATCCTCAATGGTATACGCATCGCAGGGGACATCGCCTCCAGGGGAGTAGTTCGCACGATCAGGGAGCAGCTTGCGAGCGAACCGGAACTGCTCCGTACCGGTAGCGAAGGTGGCGTTAAGAGGTGATAAGGCCTGCCGGCATCACCGGTATCGGTGTCAGTCTCCCTGACGCCGTCCTGACGAACAGCGATCTTGAGAAAATGGTCGAGACAAGCGACGAGTGGATCAGGACGCGGACTGGGATCAGTGAAAGAAGGATAGCTGCTCCCGGCAAAGCCGCTTCTGACCTCGCCTCTGAGGCGGCCCTTGGAGCCATCGCCAGTGCGGGGATCTCCCCTTCGGATATAGACCTGATAATTGTGGCAACCGTAACGCCGGATATGCCCTTTCCAGCAACCGCATGTATAGTTCAGGATAAAATTGGAGCCAGCCGGGCCGCTGCTTTCGATCTGGAAGCAGCCTGTTCCGGGTTTATATACGCAATGACGGTGGGCGCCCAATTTATTGAGACGGGTATGTACGAAACGGTCCTGGTTATCGGGAGTGAAACCCTCTCTCGGATTATCAACTGGAAGGACCGTTCTACCTGTGTCCTCATGGGTGACGGGGCCGGGGCTGTTGTTTTGCAGCAGGTCCCCGAGGGGTATGGTCTGCTGGGGTCCTACCTCGGCGCGGATGGCAGCGGCGCCGACCTTCTCAAGGTCCCGGGCGGGGGGTCGCGGTGCCCTGCGTCCCTGGAATCTGTTGTTTCAGGGGAGCACTTCCTCAAGATGAACGGTTCCGAGGTGTTTAAGTTCGCTGTGCGAATTATCGGAGAAGCCGCGGAAAGGGTTTTGGAGAAGAGCGGGCTTACCTTCGCGGATGTTGATTGTTACATCCCTCATCAGGCAAATTACCGAATAATTGAAGCCTCTGCCCGGAAATTCGGGCTTCCTATGGAGCGGGTCCTTGTAAATATAGATCGTTACGGGAATACGTCTGCGGCCTCAATTCCCATCGCGCTTTTCGAAGGCTTTCAAACAGGCCGGATCTCCGCAGGCGACATTGTCCTCATGGTTGCGTTCGGAGGGGGCCTTACCTGGGGTGCATCTGTAATGAGATGGGTGAAGGGGGTTTCCAATTGAAGACTGTTTTTAAAACAGCGTTTGTATTCCCCGGACAGGGGGCCCAGTACGTTGGCATGGGAGCCGACCTGGCATCTGTTTACCCCGAAGCCAGGGAAACCTTCCAGGAGGCTGATGAGGCGCTCGGTTTCTCCTTGAGCAAGATCTGTTTCAACGGGCCGGAGGATCGGCTGCTCGAGACATCGATTACCCAGCCGGCCATACTCACGGCCAGCGTGGCCTGCTGGCGGGTTCTGATGCGTTACGGCTGGACCTCAGAGGTTGCGGCCGGGCTGAGCCTTGGTGAATTCACGGCGCTCGTAGCCGCAGGCGCCATGGAGTTCGGTGAAGCGGTAAGGCTTGTGCATAAACGGGGGCGGTACATGAGTGAGGCCGTTGCTCCGGGTGAAGGCGCC
>DYIG01000018.1:3318-9350 GCA_020723725.1 Thermaerobacter marianensis
CGGATCCTGGCTGCTGAAGGGGCGCCAGGGAGTGTGGTTGAGGCAGTTAATTTCAATTGCCCGGGCCAGGTCGTAATAGCTGGTCATGGCTATGCGGTTTCCCGCGCTACGGAATTGCTTAACAAAATGGGCGCCAGAAGGGTGGTTGCCCTTTCAGTAAGCGGTCCGTTTCACAGCAGCCTCATGAAACCTGCCGCTGCGAGGCTTCAACCTGATCTTGAACGGGCTAATATCAAGGACCCGGAGATCCCCGTCGTAGCCAATGTCACCGGTGATTACGTGAGGGATTCCGCTTCCATACGTAAAGCATTGGTGCAACAGGTTAGCAGCCCTGTCCTTTGGGAGGATGGGGTGAGGCGCATGATCGCGGACGGGGTGGAAACCTTTGTGGAGATTGGCCCTGGAACCGTTTTGTCCGGGTTTCTGAAGAACATCTGCCGGTCCGCCAATGGGCAGACACATGTCCAGGGTAAAGGCGTCAAAGGCCTGAGTGTACAGGACATTTCATCCCTTGAAAGGCTCCTTGATTTGCAGGGGGAGGTTTGCTAATATGCTTCTGAATAACAGGGTGGCCCTGGTTACCGGCGGGTCGCGTGGCATAGGCAAGGCCATAGCGCTTGCCCTGGCTGAACAGGGGGCAAGCGTAGCCATAAGTTATAAATCCAATGATGAGGCTGCAGCGGCGGTCGTTGAGGGTATCGAATCTTATGGAGGGCGGGGCGCGGCCTTTCGTAGCGATGTCGCCGGATTCGAGGAGGCCGCAGAGCTTGTAGATGCGGTTGCCGAGAGGTTCGGCGGTTTGGATATCCTCGTCAACAACGCCGGTATAACCCGTGATACCCTGTTGCTCCGCATGAAAGAGGAAGACTGGGACGGTGTGCTTGACACCAACCTCAAGGGAGTATTCAATTGTACGCGTGCCGCTGTCAAGATAATGATGCGCCAGCGGTTTGGGAGAATTATTAACATAGCTTCAGTGGCAGGGTTATCCGGCATTCCCGGGCAGGCCAATTACGCCGCTGCGAAAGCCGGTATAATGGGCTTTACGAGGGTTGTGGCCCGGGAGTTTGGCTCCCGTGGCATAACGGTCAACTCGATAGCACCGGGGTTCATAGATACCGACATGACTTCCGGGTTGCAGGATGAATATAAACAAGGCATCCTGCAGCGAATCCCAGTGGGTCGGTTCGGCGTGCCAGAGGATATTGCGGCTGTTGCGGTATTCCTGGCCGGTCCTACCAGCGGTTACATAACCGGTCAGACGGTTGTTGTAGATGGCGGCCTTACCATTTAGAGGCATGGTGGAAATGCTTATGTTACGAGGCCCGGTCAAAAAGGTGCCTCCAGGGTGGGTCGTTTTTTACGGGTGAAAGGGGGGGCCACGATGGCCAAGGACGGATTGTTTGAAAAGGTTAAGGGAATCATTGTGGATCAGCTGGGTGTAGAGGAAGAAGAGGTTACGGAAAACGCCTCCTTTGTCGATGACCTTGGGGCCGATTCGCTCGACATCGTAGAACTGATCATGGCCCTTGAAGAGGAATTCGAATTGGACATCCCTGACGAAGATGCTGAAAAGATCACTACCGTTCGTGATGTGGTGGAGTATATCCGCGATAAAAAGGCTTGATTCGGCTGCCAGTTAGTTGCCCCAACGCTGGAGATTTTCCTCCCGCCTCCAAATAGGCGGGATTTGCGTGTGGAGGGGGATGCATTTGCAACACCGCGTGGTTATTACAGGGATGGGGGCCGTAACTTCATTTGGAATGGGCGTAGAGCCGCTATGGCGCGCTCTGCAGGCAGGGGAATCCGGGGTTGGCGTGATTACACGTGTCGACCTGGGGGATATTCCCTGTAAAATTGGTTCTGAGGTTAAGGATTTCGATCCTTCTGAATACATTGACCGTAAGGAAGCACGCCGCATGGATAGGTTCACGAAGTTTGCGGTGGTGTCTGCCCTTAGCGCCCTGGAAGATGCCTCACTCGACCTGGTCCGAGAGAACCCTGAGCGTGTGGGGGTGATCTTTGGGACGGGTTTTGGCGGCATGGAGTCATTCTCTAGGGAATTTGAGGTTATGTTGGAACGCGGTCCTGGAAGGATAAGCCCCTTCCTGGTTCCGATGATGATACCGAACATGGCCGCTTCCCATATCTCCATCCTGATAGGGGCCAAGGGGCCGAACGAAACGGTTGTGACCGCCTGCGCATCGGCAAGCAATGCTATCGGTGCGGCGTTCCGGCTCTTGCAGCAGGGGGAGGCGGATGTGGTTATAACCGGTGGGTCGGAGGCCTGCTTAGAGAAAATAGCTTACGCTGGTTTCTCCAATATGAAGGCCCTGAGCTTCCGAAACGATGAGCCTCAAAAGGCTAGCAGGCCATTTGACGCTGGAAGGGACGGGTTTGTCATGGCGGAAGGCGCTGGCGTGCTGGTGCTGGAGACCCTGGAACATGCCCTTGCGCGCGGCGCCCGTATACGGGCTGAGGTCGTCGGCTATGGTCGGTCCGCAGACGCCTTTCATATGACGCAGCCCCCTGCCGACGGCAATGGGGGGGCGCGTTCAATGAGATTGGCCCTCGACGATGCCAAGCTGCGGCCCGATGAGATCGAATATATCAACGCTCATGGGACCTCGACTCCGCCGGGTGATTTCTGTGAGACCCAGGCGATAAAGTCGGTTTTTGGGGATCATGCCTACCGCATACCTGTAAGTTCGACCAAGTCCATGACTGGCCACCTCCTGGGAGCAGCGGGGGCCGTGGAGCTTATAGCCTGTGTCAAGACCATAGAGGACGGGGTAATACCCCCAACCATTAACTACGATGTCCCGGACCCGGAATGTGACCTTGACTACGTGCCCAACAAGGCCAGGAAGCAGGTGGTTGATGTGGCTTTGTCCAACTCCTTTGGGTTTGGCGGGCAGAACGCAACATTGATCGTTAAGCGGTTTTCCAATTAATATCTTTTCCAATTAATATCTTGTTCCCTGGCTTTACTGCCTGTAAACTTCTAGGTAGGGGGCCAGTTTATGAGGGCTAGTGTAATAAAATTCCTCGAATCCCTGCAGATAACGCCTCGTGACGGAAGCCTTTATGAGGAGGCTTTGCGTCATTCGTCCTTTGTCAATGAAAACGCCGAAAGGGATTTGGCCTCCAGTGAAAGGCTCGAATTCCTGGGTGATGCTGTCCTCCAACTTATCATTACTGAGTATCTATATAAAAACTACCCTGATATGCCTGAGGGTGATTTGACCCGGGCACGGGCTGCGGTGGTTTCCACCCCCACCCTGTCACGTAGAGGGGCTGAACTGGGCCTTGGTGAGGCTCTTGTGTTAGGGCGGGGTGAGGAGGCAACCGGGGGGCGAAAGCGCCCCTCTGTTATTGAAAATGCTTTTGAGGCCCTTGTAGCCGCTTTATACTTGGATAGGGGTCTGGAGGAAGCGAGGCATTTCGTACTGCAGACCCTGAAGGAAGACATTGCGCTTGCTGTTTCGGGGAGCTATACCAGCGACTGGAAGACGCTGCTACAAGAGCATTTGCAGAGGCAGCGTATTCTACCCACCTATAGTGTTATTGCTGAAGAGGGCCCCGACCATAATAAGACCTTTGAAGTGGTTGTCATGGCCAACGGGTTTGAAATCGGTAAAGGAAGGGGGCAAAGCAAGAAGGAGGCTGAACAGGCGGCAGCCCGCATGGCTATGGAGATAGTAAAGTCGGAAACGGATCTGGCCCGCTTAACCATCTAATTAGTAATCTAATAATTAATTTAGTAGGTTTTTTGGAGCCTCTATAATCCATTGAATATAATTGAATCGCCAACAGGCCAGAGAGGGGAAGGAAACATGGACATCCTGAAGGTTTCAGCTCAATCTAATCCCAAATCGGTTGCAGGGGCGTTGGCCGCAATACTGCGCGAGCACGGGACTGCAGAGGTGCAGGCGGTGGGCGCGGGGGCGGTTAACCAGGCGGTCAAAGCTATAGCTATAGCGCGTGGGTTTGTTGCTCCTAACGGCATAGATCTCGTGACCATTCCGGCTTTCACGGAGATTGATATTGATGGTACGGAGCGGACTGCTATCAAGTTCATGGTCGGTCCGCGGTAACACTGGCTGTTCATAATAGCAAGGCTGCCTGGCTAATGCCCGGCAGTCCTTTCTTTTGCCCGAGGCTTAAAATATAGCGTAAATCGGGTTATCAGGGGGAAGGATTTTTGTACCTTAAGCTCCTGGAGATAAAGGGTTTTAAATCGTTTGCCGAGAGGTGCCGAATTGAACTCGGGCCAGGCCTGACCGCCATTGTGGGTCCTAACGGCAGCGGGAAGAGCAACATCGTGGAGGCCGTCAGGTGGGTTCTGGGGGAGCAAAACCCCAGGGAATTGCGCGGGGTGCGCATGGAGGATGTCATATTCGCCGGCAGCACCAAGCGTAAACCAATCGGCCTTGCGGAGGTAACGCTTACCTTTGACAATGCCGATGGAACCCTCCCCATAGAGTTTTCGGAGGTTAGTTTCTGCCGCCGGTTGGATCGATCCGGTGGCAGCGATTACCTGCTCAACCGCACGTCGTGCCGGCTCAAGGACATTACAGGGGTTCTCGCCGGGAGCGGTTTAGGAAGGGACGCCTATTCATATCTTGGGCAAGGGCGAGTGGATGAAGTCCTCTCTGGCAAGCCGGAGGACCGCAGGCTCCTGCTTGAGGAAGCGGCTGGCATTATCCGTTATCGCCTGCGCAAGTCTGAGTCAGGCCGGTTTATCGATCGAACCACTCAGCGCCTCCTTAAACTAAAGGACCTCGTTGCGGAACTGGAGGCGCGCATCGGCCCCCTTGAACGGGAGGCCCTCAGGGCAGAACGTTTCGGCGATATCTCGGCCAAGATACGCGAATTGGACTTGTTGCTGCGAGTTACCGCCTTGCGCTCTGCCAGGTATCGTCAGGAGGAACGGCTCAGGAGAAACGACGGCATTCTATCCGAAATCACACGCAGGGAGAAGGATTTGGCCGAATTGCTTGGCACACTGGAGGCAGCCCGTGGTGATTTGGACAGGATTGAGGGTGAGGTCGAAACAGGGACGAATAGCCTCCTCAATGCCATTCGCGAGGAGGAGAGGCTGCGGGGCAGTGTCAGCAGATACAATGACCGTGTTGCCACACTTCAGGGACGCCTGGAGCTTTTGCAGAAGGAGATGGCGGGCGTTTCACATATGCCCGGGGGCATTGACGTCCTCAGACAGGAAGTGTCAGACCTTGAATCGCGGGCTGAGGCCGCCAGTGCGGTATGTTTAGGGCTTAGTCAGAAAACCCGGGACCTCCAGCGTCAGCTGATGGAGGCAGCCAGCCAGGCGGCTGGGAAACAGGCTGATCTCTCGGCCATGGCTGCTGAAACCAAAGTGCGGGAAAGGGAGATCAGCCAGATCCGTGCTGAATCTGAGGGGCTCTCCTATCAGTTGCAAGAGGTCCGTGACCGAATCAGTCAGGTGGACCTAGAGCTTGAGGCCAACGAGCAGGAACTCCTGGAGTGCACCAAGAGGCAGGCCCTTTTGGCGAGGGAGGAAGAGGATCTACAGAAAGACGTTGCGCTTAAATCGCAAGGGGTTGCCTCGCTGCGGGAAGAGGTAGGGGGAATCAGGGCACGTCTCAACCTGCTGGAGGAAATGGAGGCAGGTTACGACGGGTACGGCCCCGGTGTGCGAGCCGTTCTTTCCGGCAAGGCCCGGGGGAAGAGCCCATTTGATGGCGTGATCGGCGTGGTGGCCCAGTTGATAGCTGTTGAGGATGCATATCGTCGCGCCATCGAAATCGCGCTGGGCTCAGCACAGGAATATGTGGTCGTTGAGTCCGGAGGAGTAGCGCAGGCGGTTATCGAGATATTAAAGCGGGATAGATCAGGCAGGGTAACCTTCCTGCCGCTGGATGAAATCAGGAACCGCCCCCTGGGCGAGGGTGATAGGGCACTGGAAGACCACCCTGACGCGGTGGCGTGGGCCGTGGACCTGGTTGGATTCGAGGAGCGTCTCAGACCGATTATGGATAACGTCTTGG
>DYIG01000018.1:9360-12038 GCA_020723725.1 Thermaerobacter marianensis
TTCTCGTTGCGCGGGATCTGCCAGGTGCTCGAAGGTTGGCGGCTAGGGCCGGATACAGGTTTTGCATAGTCACGCTGGATGGGGAGGTTGTCCATCCTGGAGGGGCGATCACCGGGGGTGCCGGAAAGGCTAAGGAGCGCGGTCTCATCGCCAGGGTTGCAGAGATTAAGTCCCTGACCGCAGCGCTTGACCAGGCTAACAACAGGCTGACCGCCCTGCAACAGGAACTTGCCGCTGCTCAGGAAGCCGCCAGGGAGGCCGGAGCGGCCTGGCAGGAGGTATATGAACAGGAGAGGTCTCTGAAGCAGTCGGCGGCCCAACTCCGGCGTGAGAGCGAGCAGCTGAAGCGGCGTGAAAACGAGATTGTCAGGAGGCTTTCTTCCTCCAGCGAGAGGGAAGCAGATACCAGGCACGCCCTGGATCGTTTGTATGCAAAGGCCGAAGAGTGGGAGACGGCCCTTGTTGACCTGAGGATCAGAGAGGCTGCATTAAAAGAGGAGTTGCGCGCTGCTGAAGAGGACGTGGTGCGCGCAGAGATCGAACGGGACGATCTCAGGGGAATCGTTCAGCAAAAGAAGGCGCAATTGGCTGCAGTAGAATATCAGGAGTCTAGTTTGAAAAAGAAGCAGGCCGAGATTGAAGGGCTTCATCAAGAGATCATCCAGGCCCGTGAAGCCCTGGTTACGGAATCTACTCTGCTGGAGGAGGCAGAGAAGGAGAAGGAACGGTTGGAGGCCTTCCTTAATGGATTGAGGGAGGAGCGCAGGGGCATTCAGGCCAGGTGCCGTGAGAAAGAGGACGGGGTGCAGGACTTGCGCCAGCGCCTCGACCAACTGAAACAGAAAATTAAACAGGGTGAGGTTGAGGCTGCGCGCATCCAAGGTGATGCCGATGCCATCGCCAGGGATATTCTGCAGGTGTATGGGATCAGTGAGGATCAGACCGTCCATTTGGAATCCCGCGTTCCTGAAGGGCAACTGGAAGAGGAAAAGCGGCGTTTGAAGGAAGAACTGGAAGCAATGGGGCCAGTGAATCAGAGGGCGCCTGAAGACCTGTCGCATTTTCGGAAGCTGCACGGTTTGCGGCAGGCACAGCTTGAGGACCTCCAGGGGGCCTGTGATGGCCTGACCACCTTCTTTTCCCTTATGGATGGGGTGGCGGAAGGGCTGCTTTTGGATACATATAAAGCGGCACGGAATGAGTTTCAGGCGGTGTTTAACAGGCTTTTCAATGGCGGACAGGCGGATTTAGTTTTTACCGACAGGGACAACCCGCTGACGTCGGGGGTTGAGATACTGGCTCAACCCCCGGGGAAGAAGCTGCAACACCTTTCCCTGCTTTCCGGCGGTGAGAAGGCCCTTACGGCTATTGCCTTCCTGATAGCCCTGCTAAGGGTAAAACCGGCGCCTTTCTGCATCCTGGATGAGTTTGACGCGCCGTTGGACGAGAGCAACGTTGCCCGGGTGGCTCAGTATATTAAGGAAATGTCGGATGCGGACAAGGGGTTAGGGGTGCAATTCCTGGTTATCACGCACCAGAAAGGGACAATGGAAGTGGCTGACCGGTTGCTGGGCGTGGTTATGGACGAGGGTGTATCGCGAGTGGTTGCTGTAAAGCTATCAGGTGAAAAGGGGAACACACATAGCGCCGCAGCTAACATGTAAGGGGGTGGGGGCTTGATCGGAGGGTTCTTTTCCAGGCTTAAGGACGCCCTGACCAAGACCCGTGACGGGATTGTACATAAAGTCCAGAGTGTCATCAGGAGACACGAGGCAATAGATGAAGACCTGTACGAGGAGATCGAGGCCATACTCTTGCAGGCGGATGTAGGTATCGAGGCTACTACCCATCTGCTGGGCAGGCTCAGGGAGAGGGTTCGGGAGGTCAGGGTGACCGATCCGGAAGAAGTACCAGGCATTTTGAAGGAAGAGATGGGAGAAATCCTCTCAGCCGGGTCCGAGAACCCTCCGGGGTTGCCTGCCGGACCGCATGGTCTTGAACTAGGCGGGCTGCAGCCAGCCGTTATTATGGTTGTAGGGGTTAACGGCACAGGGAAGACAACCACCGTAGGCAAACTGGCTGCCCGCTTTAAAGGGCGTGGTTTGAAGGTGGTTTTGGCCGCCGCCGATACCTTTAGGGCGGCTGCTTCCGAGCAGTTAAGCGTCTGGGGCAAACAGACGGGGGTGGACGTTGTTCGACACGGGGAGGGGGCCGACCCCTCGGCGGTGGCGTATGACGCTATTAAGGCTGCTCAGGCCCGCAGCGCTGATGTGGTGCTGATAGATACCGCCGGCAGGTTGCATACCAAGACAAACCTGATGGAGGAGTTGAGGAAGATCCACCGGGTGGTGGCCCGAGAGATCCCGGGGGCGCCGCATGAGGTTCTCCTCGTGCTGGATGCCACAACAGGGCAGAATGCCATGCAGCAGGCCGCCCAGTTTTCTAAAGCCGTAGGGGTCACTGGTATTGCTCTTACGAAGCTTGACGGCACTGCAAAGGGCGGGATCGTCATTGCTATCAAGCATACCCTTGGTATTCCGGTTAAATTGATCGGTATCGGCGAGGGCATTGATGATCTTCAGGCCTTTGAGCCACAAGAGTTCCTGGATGCCATATTCAACAACCAGAGTAACAACGGTTCCTAGTTTTCATTGACACCGCCAGAATGAGTTTCTACA
>DYIG01000018.1:12048-15705 GCA_020723725.1 Thermaerobacter marianensis
ATTACCATGCTGGTTCTGGATAAGACTTGCCGGGAGGACAGGTAATTGCTCGAAGGCCTGGCTGCCAGGTTACAGGGTGTATTTTCAAGGCTTAAGGGTAAAGGCATCCTGAGTGAACGCGACGTTGACGAGGCCTTGCGTGAGGTCCGTATGGCCCTACTTGAGGCAGACGTTAACTTTAAGATTGTCAAGGATTTTGTGGCTCGGGTTAAGGAACGCGCGGTTGGACACGACGTGCTGCAGTCCCTGACACCTGCCCAACAGGTGATCAAGATCGTTCACGAGGAGCTTGTCCAACTGATGGGGTCAACCCAGTCACGCCTTGCCGTAGCATCCCGCCCGCCGACAGTAATAATGCTGGTGGGCTTGCAGGGTTCCGGGAAGACCACCACCACCGCCAAGCTTGCGTATCACCTTCGCAAACAGGGGCGTAAGCCGCTCCTGGTTGCTGCGGACGTATATAGGCCGGCGGCCATTGAGCAGCTCCGCGTCCTCGGGCGCCAGCTGGATATTCCGGTTTCAGCCCCGGAGGCTGGACAAACGGGCAGGAGCGAGGAAGCGCTCATGGCAGGGCGGCTTTCAGGCCAGGTGGCCGATGCCGTAGCGGTAGTCCGTCATGGTATTGAGGCGGCAAACCGTTTTGCCTGTGATACGGTCCTAATCGATACGGCTGGACGGCTCCACGTGGACCAGGAACTCATGGACGAACTCGTCCGTATCGTAAGGGAGGTTACCCCTCATGAAGTCCTCCTGGTAGTTGACGCCATGACTGGCCAGGATGCCGTCACGGTGGCCCAGCAGTTTAAAGAAGCTGTTGGCATCGATGGCATTATACTGACCAAGATGGACGGGGATGCCCGTGGGGGCGCCGCCCTTTCTGTGCGGGAGGTAACCGGCCGCCCGATAAAGTTTATCGGTGTCGGAGAAAAGCCGGATGCGCTCGAACCCTTTCACCCTGACCGGATCGCGTCGCGGATACTGGGAATGGGCGATGTGTTAAGCCTGATTGAGAAGGCGCAGACAGCTTTTGACCAGGAAAAGGCTCAACAGATAGAGAAGAAGATCAAACAACAACAGTTTACCCTGGAGGATTTCCTCTTCCAGTTGAGGCAGATGCGCAAGATGGGTCCGTTGGAGGATATTTTGGGGATGCTGCCCGGATTCGGACAGATGAAGCAGCTTAAAGGGATGTCGGTTAATGAGAAGGATCTGGTCAGGGCCGAGGCTATCATCAACTCCATGACCCCTGCCGAACGTTCCGATCCGGGTTTGCTCGATTCGTCCCGGCGCCAGCGCATAGCGCGGGGCAGCGGGACGACTGTGCAGGATGTAAACCGCCTTGTCCGGGATTTTCAGCAGGTGCAGCAGGTGCTGAAGACCCTGAATATAGCCAAAAAGAGGGGAAAGAAGGGTGGCAAGGCCCGAAAGGGCTTCTTTCCATTTTGAAAGGGAGGTGTTTTTTGTGGCAGTTAGCATCAGGCTAAAAAGGATGGGAGCCAAAAAGGCGCCGTTTTATCGCGTGGTGGTGTCAGATTCTCGTTCACCGCGTGATGGGCGGTTTATCGAGGAGATCGGTTACTACAACCCCCTTACCGAACCAGCTACCATCAATATTAAAGCTGATCGCGCCGTGGAGTGGTTGAGCAAGTGGGCCAAACCATCGGATTCCGTGAAGTCGTTGTTGAGCCGGGCTGGCATTCTCCCGAAAGCCTCCTCCGCTGCAGAGCAAATTAGTCAATAGTTGGGGGATCTTCATGTTGCAGTTAGTGGAGTTTTTAGCCAGGAATCTGGTGGACCGTCCAGAGGAGGTTCGGGTACGGGAACGGGACGAGGAAAGCGGTACGGTGTTGGAGATAAGCGTGGCTCCGGAGGACGTGGGCAAGATAATAGGCCGGCAGGGCCGGGTCATTCAGGCGATCCGGGTGCTGGCCAGGGCCGCGACCTCCAAGAGTACGGGGAAACGGCTCTCCGTCGAGGTAATCCGCAGCCCCCAGAGGGATTTGTGATCGTAGGCGAGGTGCTGGGTCCGCACGGAATCCGAGGCGAGGTTAGGGTTTACCCTGTCACCGACTTCCCGGAGAGGTTCCTGTATAGGGAAAGGTTCTACGTCGGCCGGGATGGGGCCTGGCATTGGTTCGACGTGCAAAATGCCAGGTTTCACAAAGGCGTAGCTATTTTAAAACTAGAAGGGGTTGAAACCAGGAACCTGGCCGAAGGATTAAGATCAAGGCTCGTTTGCGTGCCGGAAAGTGACCTGCCGCCCCTGGAAGAAGGGCATTACTATCACCATCAGATAGTGGGACTTGTGGTTAAGACAGTCGAAGGGCAGGTGCTTGGCCGGGTGGAAGGGATTCACTCCACAGGGGCCAACGACGTGTACCTTGTTAAGGGAGAGGGAAGGGAATACCTCGTGCCGGCATTGCGCCGCGTTGTACGGGTAGTCGACCTCGAATCCCGAACCCTCACGATTGAACCACTCCCGGGTATGCTGGAGTGAGATGCCATGCGAATTGACATCCTGACCATCCTTCCTGGCATGTTTGTTGGACCATTGGAAGAAGGGATGATCCGCAAGGCTCGGGAGATGGGACTGGTTGAGATAAATGTAGTGAATATCAGGGACTTTACGACGGATAAACACCACGTGACCGATGATTATGTTTTTGGTGGCGGCCCGGGGATGGTCATGAAGGCGGAGCCAATTATTGCCGCAGTCGAGCATTCCTGCCGCTGGTCGGAAGGGGAGGGAGTAAATCCACGTGTAATTCTCCTTTCTCCTTCAGGAGAGGTTTTTACACAGGAGATGGCCGTTTCGCTTTCGTCTGAGCGTCATCTGGTGTTCATTTGCGGCCGTTACGAGGGTGTAGACGAACGGGTGAGGCAGACCGTCATGACGGATGAGGTATCCATCGGGGACTATGTCCTCACCGGTGGGGAGTTGCCGGCGATGGTCATCACCGATGCTGTGGTTCGGTTGATCCCCGGGGTATTAAACAAGGAAGAGGCTGCCGAAGAAGAGTCGTTCTCCATGGGGATACTCGAAGGTCCCCACTATACCAGACCCCGGGAGTTTCGGGGGATGTATGTTCCTGAGGTGCTGGTCTCCGGGAACCACCAGTTAATAGCCCGGTGGCGTCGGAAGGAAGCCCTCAGAAGGACATGGCACAGGCGGCCGGAAATGTTGCGGGACGCTGTCCTAAGCCCCCTGGACCGCAAATTGCTGGCGGAAATCTGGTTGGAAGAGGGAGCAGCAGAAAACTGACTAAAGATAGTGGTTATGATATAATATTTTCTGTTTTGTATTTTGGAACAAAAGATGGAATGAGCAACGGAGGGATTGGATGATGGACCTGATCGACTTAGTGGAACGCGATCAGTTGCGCAATGACATTCCTGATTTTCGCCCCGGGGATACGGTAAGGGTGCATCTGCTGGTTCGTGAAGGCAATCGCGAGAGGGTGCAGGCCTTTGAGGGCATCGTTATTGCCAGGCAGGGGCATGGTGTTTCTGAGACGTTCACTGTCCGCAGGATTGCCTCCGGCGTAGGGGTGGAAAGGAACTTCCTCGTGCATTCCCCTAGGATAAAGACGATTGAGGTTGTCAGGCAGGGCCTTGTGCGTAGGGCCAAGCTATTCTACCTGCGCGGCCTCAGGGGTA
>DYIG01000019.1:0-2912 GCA_020723725.1 Thermaerobacter marianensis
CACCTTCGTTGCAGCCAGCCCCTGCTCCCGCGCTGACGCCTACGCCTGCTCCCGCGCCGATGCCGACGCCGTCCGCGCCGGTTGCAGGGTTGACCGCGGATGAGCAGCGCCTCTTTGACCTGGTTAACGCCGCCCGGGCCGCAGCCGGGTTGCAGCCCTTGGCCATCGACATGAGGCTGGTCAACACCGCCAGGATGAAGAGCCGCGACATGGTGGACAACAACTACTTCTCACACACCTCGCCAACCTACGGCAGCGCGTTCGATCTGATGCGCCGATCCGGGGTCACTTTTACCATGGCCGGTGAGAATATCGCCGGGAACCCATCGGTTGATGGGGCGCACCAGGCGCTGATGAACAGCTCGGGTCACAGGGCGAACATCCTTAACCCCAACTTCACCCACATCGGCATCGGCATCGTGGATGGCGGGCGGTATGGGAAGATGATCACCCAGCAGTTCGCCCGTGAATAGAATGCATTAAGTAAGACAACTCTGCTCGCTGGGCTTGCGGCACTGCCTTAGCCGCCAGGGCCGGGTCCCTTTTCGGATGCGACGGGGATCCGGCTCTAGTAATGGTAATATGAGTATGTCCTTTTCAATTCAGATCAGAAAATCAGAAAATCAGAAAATCAGAATTTCTGATTGCAAACTAAGCCTATAGCCTATCAAGTCAAGCCCTACTTGGTTGTACTGGTAAAACGGTACGGTAAATGATAGGTGATAGAATAGCTACGGTGAGATTGATGTCCAAGCCCGAACTGACGCTGGGAATAGAGACAAGCTGTGATGAAACAGCTGCGGCCGTTGTCGCGGACGGGAGGCGCGTCCTTGCCAACGTCGTGGCTTCACAGATCGATTTACACCAACAGTATGGCGGGGTGTTCCCGGAACTGGCGTCACGGCGGCACCTGGAGGCCATTGTTCCCGTGTTGGAGGAGTCCCTCAACGAGGCGGGTGCGGGTTGGGATGACCTCTCCCTGATCGCCGTCACCAATGGGCCTGGGCTGGTGGGTTCCTTGTTGGTCGGGCTTTCAGCGGCCAAGGCCCTGAGTTTCGCCAGGGGGCTGCCGCTGGTTGGTGTCCACCACGTCTTAGGGCACATCTTCGCCAACTTTCTTGATAGAGCAACAGACATGTCATCCGACCCCGGTGCTGACGACCCGTCCCGTGACCGTTCCGGGGAGCGTGTCATGCTACCGGCGGTTTGCCTGGTGGTCTCCGGCGGGCACACCGACCTCTTCTACCTGGATGAAAGCAGGGCCTCGCTCCTCGGGCGCACCCGTGATGACGCGGCCGGGGAGGCGTTTGATAAGGTGGCGCGGCTCCTCGAACTCCCCTATCCCGGTGGACCAAACATAGACCGTCTGGCCAGGGAGGGCGATCCATCTGCAATACCCTTCCCCAGGGCTATGTTGGAACAGGAGGGATATGACTTCAGTTTCAGCGGGCTTAAGACGGCCGTGGCCGTGTACCTGGAAAAGGAGCGGGGCGCCGGGCGGCACCCGCGCAAGGTGGATGTCGCCGCGTCGTTTCAACGGGCGGTCGTGGATGTGCTCGTTACCAGGACGCTGGCCGCAGCGCGGGACTACGGGGTGGGGAGCGTCCTTCTGGCCGGGGGTGTGGCGGCCAACTCCGAGCTCCGCAGAATCATGGAGGCGGAGGCGCGTCAGATCGGTCTCACGGTGCATGCCCCGCCACTAAAACTCTGCACGGATAATGCCGCCATGATCGCCTGTGCCGGTTACCACTTGTGGAAGGCGGGCATTGCCGACGGGCTCGATCTGGACGTTGGGGCGCGGTTGCCGTTCCCCGAAACCATACCGGCGGGGACCGTCCTGCCCGGTAGGAGTGGCGGGGGTGAGTGAGCCTCCGATGGACACCGGCACGATGGGCGGAGCGGGCGCGCGCAGGGTGCAGCGCTTCCCCGTGCAGGGGGGCCGCAACTCGATGCACCAGTGGCCCCGCATCGTTGGGTTCTGGCGCGGCGTGTGGAACACGGCGATCATCCTTGTCGGGCGGTATATCCCGTGGATCGGGGTGAAAAACGCCCTCTACCGGAAGGCGTTAGGGATGCGGATCGGCAGGGACGCCTCGTTGGGGTTCATGGTCATGGTGGACCTCTTTTTCCCGCAACTCATTTCCATAGGAGAGAACACGATTATCGGTTACAACACCACCATCCTCTGTCACGAGTTCCTTGTGGACGAGTACCGTATTGGCCGGGTTGAAATCGGGCCTAACGTAATGATAGGAGCGAATTGCACCATCCTGCCGGGTGTTAGCATCGGGGCGGGAGCGGTTGTATCGGCTCATTCGTTAATTAATAAGGATGTGCCTGCGGGAGCCGTGGTGGGTGGTGTGCCCGCCAGGCCGATTCAGAAAAATCGGTAAACGAGGAGAGGTGATTCCCGTGGTGGGGCGCGGTATTTTTACGGAGCAGCGGGGTGGGATTAAAAAGCTGCTGCTATTTGTCATGGCGGGCCTGGCCATTTTGCTTATAGGGGTGTTGTTTAGTGTGGTTTACACCTCGATGGAAATGGGCGGGGCCAGCCTTCAGGGCGTTATTAAACGGGAGGTCAGCAAGGACATGGCCGCCGCCCCCGCCGCAGAGGCTCCGGCGGCAGTGGTTAGTGAAGCCGCCGGTACGCATGCGAAGGTGATGCCCGATGTAATGCCCATCCCTCCGATGGTCGGGTCGACCACCAACCGGCAGGTGATCAAGAACGCGGACCTCGAGCTGGGTGTCCCCAACCTGGATGACTCCATGAACGAGGCCACCCGGATCGCGACCTCGGCGGGGGGCGTTGTCACCGAGAGTTGGGTCAGTCAGAACACGAATACACCCCCGCCGATAGTGCCGCAGAAACCGGTTTGGGGCGGGATCTCATCCCCGGAAAAAATGGTCAGCGA
>DYIG01000019.1:2922-15399 GCA_020723725.1 Thermaerobacter marianensis
AGCGAGGTTCCCCGTGAGGGGCGCCTTGTCCTTCGCATCCCCTCGGACAAATTCGATGTGGTCATGCCGCAGCTCCGCAAGATTGGGCAGGTTGAAGGCGAGCGCCTTTATACCCAGGACGTAACCACCGAATATGTCGACTTGCAGGCCAGGGTAACCAACCTGGAGGAGCAGGAGCGGCGCGTCCGGGCGCTTCTATCTACGGCCAAGACGATTGACGATGTCCTGCGTGTGGAATCCGAGCTGGCCCGAATCCGCACCGAGATTGATTCCCACAAGGGGCGGCTTCGTTACCTGGCCGACCAGATCACCTACTCGACCATCAACCTGAACCTGAGGGAAACCGTCAAGGCCGCCCGGAAGGTGGAAGCCCCTGCCTGGCAGGGGGTATGGGAGCGTTCAGCAAAGGCTTTCGTAGTAATGACTAACATGCTCGTGGTGGCGGCGGTCAACCTTGTCGTCTTTATGGCAGGTATGATTCCGGTCCTGGTCGCGGTGCTTATCGTGGGTGCGGTTGTGTTGATGGTCTTGCGGATAGTTCGCCGTCGGCAGCCTCCTCGCACGCCGGGCGTGTAGGGTTGCCCCGGAGACTTGTTACAATATCAGGGGTTGAATTGCGCAATGCCAGATGTGAAGGAATGGGACACAATACATGAACTGGAGACAGGCTGCGGCTGTCAGCGGAATTCAGGACGGCCCGTGGGGAGGTATGGCTGGTTTCAGAGGATGGCACGCTGCAAGCTGATCACCCGCGGCACCGTGGAGGAGAAGATCCTAGCGCTGCAGCGGCGCAAGCAGTCCCTGGCCGATGGGCTGCTCAGGACTTGCAAGCCCGGATTCGAAATTGGCCCCAGCATAATTTGATGTCACAAGGCCCTCTTCTTCCAGCCACCTGATGAAAACCTCCACAACCTCGGGGTTGAATTGCGTGCCGCTGCACTTCCGCAGTTCCTCTATGGCCGTGTCGATGCTTAGGGCCTTCCTGTAGGGGCGATCTGTGACCATGGCGTCGAAGGAATCGGCTACTGACAGTATCATGGCGGGCAAAAGGATCTGTCCCTCCCTGAGGCCATCCGGATAGCCCTTCCCGTCCACTCGCTCATGGTGCTGGCGCACTACGGGTGTTAGGTGGCTCAAAAGTATGCTCTTTTCCAGCATGTTTGCTCCCAAAATGGGGTGTTTCTCTATTTCCTTCCGTTCACTTGCTGTCGGTCGACCAGGTTTTTTTAGGATGTTATCAGGAATGCCTATCTTGCCAATATCATGCAAAAGTGCGGCGTTCCTGATATCCGACAGTTCTTGCTCGCTAAAACCCATCCTTTTGGCAATGTGGTAGGCGTAATGTGCGACATTAGTGGAGTGGTAAGCTGTGTAATGGTCTTTGGCATCGACCGCAGCCGCCAGGAGTTTCATGGCATCAAGATAGGCCTCCGCCATCCGCTCCCTGTAGGTGTTATTGCAGACCAATTTAACAAGGTGTGGCTCGACAGGCTTAACAATATGTGTTTTGAGGATTTTCGCCGCTTCATCATTGGTGGTTTTCATAAACCAGTAAGCCACAACCTCGGAACCAAAACTCAGGGGGGAAATTACGACCTTCGATGGCTCGGCCCTGGTTATCTCCGGTAAAAGAGCCCCTTCGGGATAGGCGGATATGACCGTAGGGTTATTTCCGGTTGACACCAGCAACATCTTTTCTATGCCCATATCCTCTTGAAGTATACACCCAAGTTTATGGAACGACTTGCTCAATTCTATTGAGGAATCAAGCTGGTTAACCAACTTGGCCCGTATACTCAGGAATTTAATGATTTTGGTGAACTCCCTGGCAATCTGGGCGACTTCATCCTGTCCTTGCACTTCCGGCACCACCGGCAGGTGATCCCCGTCCAGGGAAATGCGGGAGGCCACGTTCTTCACCCTCTGCAAGGGCTGGATTATGCGGCATTTTATTGCGATTCCGCCCATCAAAAGAACTAAAAGGCCAAAAACCATTTCTACCATCATGACGAGAAAAAGGTTGCGGAGGTGCGCCTCTGCTTCTTGCTGGAAAGCCTTCGTTACTTCATCACTGATTTCAAACAATAGTTTATGCTTGGCCAGGAAGACCTGTCCCTTCTTTGGCGCATCTTGTGGCTTGCTAACCACGAGTGCTTCCAGGTCTGGTCTCAGGCTATCCCATAACTGGCGTTGATTGGAAATAAGATCCCTCGTCCTTATGGCCTCTTTATTGGTCATCCACCTGTTGCGAGTGAATTGCCCCTCCAAAAACACCATGTTGTCTTCAAATCTTTTGATAGTGTCCGACAAAGCGTATGTATTGTTTTGCGAAAACTCATCGTGCAACCGATTAACGTAATTCGCCATTCTCTCGGAGAGAAAACGCTGTTGTCCTGCAATATTTACCACCAAAGCATCGCTCTGGATTTCCTTAATAAAGGAAAGGGAGAAATAGATAGCAGCTCCTAATAGCGTGAACAAAAAAAACATCAATAACATGATCTTTGACCAAAGTGAGAGATTGAATGTTTTAAAATTTGATATCAGCAATAACAGTTTCTCCTTTTGCCTTATATTACTTTTGTAAGCAATAATCGGGATTAGACCATAAAAGCGGCAATAGCACGCGATAATCAATTTCGTAATACTGCAGTGGGGGTGCGTGTCGGGAAATGGCGGAACAGAAGGGGTTTACACTATGGCTCACCGGTCTTTCCGGCGCCGGGAAGACCACGATTTCGTTGATCCTGGAAAAAGAGTTGCGCAAACGCGGACAGAGAGTAGAACGCCTGGACGGGGACGTTGTCCGGGAGAGCCTCACCCGTGATCTCGGCTTCTCGCGCGAAGACAGGGATCGGAATATTGAACGTGTCACTTTTGTAGCCAAGTTGCTCACGCGAAACGGCGTCGCCGTGATCACGGCCTTTATATCCCCTTATCGGGCTGCCAGGGAATACAGCAGGCGGGAGATAGGGGAGATGATAGAGGTCTTTGTGAACTGCCCTCTGGAGGAATGCGCTCGCCGGGACGTGAAAGGGCTTTATAAAAAGGCGTTGGCGGGTGAGATAGGCAACTTCACCGGCATATCGGACCCTTACGAGGAGCCGGAAAACCCTGAAATCGTTGTGGAAACGCACAAGGAGATCCCTGAGGAGAGCGCCGCCAAGATCTTGAGGTGGCTTGAGGAGAAGGGTTACTTGCCCCCATACCAAGAAAAACGGACTTAATAAGGTGGAGTCGTTACCACTCTTGAAAGGACGGTACAGCAGTGGACCCATCTTCGCTAGCGGTAATTGTGCCTGCGGGATTTTTGATGGGCGTGCTGATGGGCCTCACCGGGGTTGGGGCTGTGATTCTGATGATACCGTTCCTGATTATAGCGGTCGGACTCCCCGCAGCACAGGCGGTTGGCGCCAACCTTGTCTACGCCGCGCTCACCAAAATCCTGGGCGCGGTAATCCATTATAAACATAGAAATTTTGACCCGGCCTTTCTAATCCCCCTGCTTTACGGAAGCCTCCCCGGCATCCTGGCGGGGGTTGCCGTGCTTTACCGTGTGGAAGTGGGCGGTTCGGCTGCCGAGGCGCTGATTCTGAGGGCCCTTGCGGTAGTATTGGTCGCCGCAGGCCTGCTGACCCTTTTTCAAAAACCCAGCCGTGAGGGTCACGGAGGGGGTGTTCTGTCGGGTGCCGCTGGTGTCAGGAGGGCATCGGCTACAGGACTTGCCGAAAAGGGGTTGCTCATGATAACCGGAGGCCTGGTGGGTTTTATTACCACCATTACGTCCATCGGCAGCGGGGTGTTTGTGGCCGCCGCCCTGGCGAACTGCTTCGGCATGCAGGCCAGTCAGGTCGTGGGAATAACGATGATATACGGGGCTATCGTCATGCCGGTGGCAGCCATCTTGCATGGCGCCTTCGTTTCGGATATCCCCTGGAAACTAGTGATCGGGCTTCTTGCCGGTTCCCTTCCCGGGGTATGGCTGGGAAGCAGACTCGTCAGCTGCGTGCCGGAACGGTTTCTGCGTGTTCTCCTCGGCGCCATCATCATTATTTCGGCGGTCCGCCTATGGTGATCAACATGGAACCACAAGAACCGCAAAGGAACCGTTTCGCCCGGTTAACGGGGCTTGACCGGCCTCGTTCATAATCAGATTTTCTGACTGATTTTCAGATTGCAATAAATGATATGACTTAGCGTAATTACTCGGTCGAATGTCCCTCATATTGTCGGATATCGTCCCAGGTGGCTTAGCGATGAGTCATGCAGGTCGGAAGTTGGTTAACCCCCTTCCCGCCGTAGGGATCGTGCGGCAGCCGTGTTTTTTGCGGTTGTGGCATTGCTGATCAAGGTTTTTACCAGAAAAAGATGATGCGCGTTACCAGGCGTCTAAATTCTGTGATTCGACAACGTAACTCCGTCGAAGTGGTATTATTATGACTGTCTATTTTTGTTTTATTGTGGGGGACAGTTGTGGCAGAGGTATCCAGAGCGAAAAGTGCCAAAGTGTCAAACACGAAACCCGCAGTGTCACAGAAAGCAGTGTCACAAAAACCGCAGACCTCCTCCGTTGCAGTCACTCTTAACCCTTTGATTTTTGCAGGCGTTCTTGGGGTCATCCTCCTGACGCCGTTTTCCCGTGGACTCTTCTTCCCCAAGGAACAGATGGTAGTTCTTCTTATAGCGCTCGCCTTGTTCACTGCCAGGTGGATAGCGAAGTTTTCCCGCAATGACTACGCCTTCCTGAGGAGCCCCCTGGACTGGGCCACATTGGGCATCGCGGGGGCTTATTTACTATCCACTTTTGTGGCGGTCAATAAGCGATCTGCGGTCCAGGGTGACATGAAATACCTCCTGTATTTCATCATCTATTGGCTGGTTGCCGACCTGATACGGGAGGGCAGGGCCGGTGTATTAGATAAATCACGCTCACTCATGTCCCGGATTCAGGGGGCCTGGCAACTGGCGGATACCCGTCGGATGCTCGTACTGCTGATGGTGGTCCTGGCGGGGACCGGGATGGCCATTATCGGCATAGGGGCGGCCGCAGGGACGATCAAATACAACGGCGCCTTTGACGGCACGCGCATATTCTCCACGGTTCAATACCCCAACACGCTTGCGGCGTACCTCACTGCGGCCATCATGTGTGCGCTGGCCTTGTGGTCGCGCAGCAGCGGGGCTGGTGATCGAGGTGATAACCCCACTGTGGCTTCCTGGGTCGGGCGCTGGCCGGCCTATATCTGGGCGCTGGCGTGCTACACCATGTTCTTTGCTTTTATCTTCACCTACTCGCGTGGCGGTTGGCTGGTGTTCCCGCTGGCCGTATTGATCTTCCTGATACTGCAGGCGCCGGGGTACCGCCTCGCCTCGCTATTGATTTTAGGCGCGGTCGCCGTGGCCTTTGCACCCTTCGCGGGGGACTTTACCGCCGCAGTCGCCGCCAAGAACGCTTCCGGGGTTTGGGCAGCTTACCTAAAGGGCCTCCCGCTCGTTCTTGTCCTGAATGCCGTTGTGCTTCTCATCATGGGGCTGTTGGGCCGCTTGAAGCCAGGTGTTCGTTTGGTGGTGGTTTTGGTCTCCGCCCTGTTGCTTGTCGGGGCCGGCTCAGCCGTCCTGACTTCTCGTGGTGTGCCGGAACAGGTTGCCAAGCGCTTTTCTTCAATTAGTCTCAATGAATACGAAGCGCGTTCCAGAATCGAATGGACCAAGGATGCATTCAAGATAGTAAAAGACCACCCCATAATCGGGATCGGTGGCGGCGGTTGGAATGCTGTCTATCACATGTACCAGAGCTATGGCTATTGGAGCACGGAGGTACACAACCACTTCATGCAGGTGTGGGTGGCAACAGGCACCCTTGGGTTGGTAATTTTCCTGGCCTTTTGGGGCCTGCTCTTGTATAGTGGCTGGCGGGTTATCAGATTCCGAACTCCAGTCGGTACCGCCGGTTCCAGCGAAGCGTATCTAACCGTTCGTATGCTGCTGGCAGGCGCCCTCACCGGGGCGCTGGCCCTTGGCGTTCACAGCCTGCTGGACTTCAACCTGTCTCTTGCCGGTGTGGCGATAGCCCATTGGGTACTGGCGGGTGTGGTGGTTACCGCTCCTGAAGCGCTTGCAGCGTCAGATGTTAACCCTGCTCGGGCGTCCTCTCCGGTCTCAGGCCGTTACCGTTCTCTGGAGGGTGACTACCAGGTGTTACCGCGACTATTGTTCTTAGGGGTGCCGGTTCTGCTATTTGCGGGCGTGGCCTCCTTGCTCGCGGGTTTCAACATCGGGCAGAGGGCCGCACTGGCGCTCAACAGCGGGCAGTATCAGGAAGCCATAGACTTGTACGAAAAGGCGATTCAGCGCGACCCGCTGACGGCATCCTTCCACGCGGACCTGGGACAGGCCCAAGCCGCGATTGGCTTCTCCTCACAGGACGCTTCCCGGCTCAGCAAGGCCAAGGAGTCATACGAGCGGGCCATAAGCCTTGAACCATATAACGCAAATCTGCACTCTTTAGTAGGGTCCTTCCTCATTCAGACTGGGTCAGTTGATGACGGGCTTAAGCACATAGAAGAGGCCCTGGCCGTTCACCCCTATGAAATAAAAAGATACGAGAATCTCGCAGGGGCTTATCTCTTCGTAGCCAAGTGGGAGCTGAGCAGGGAAGGTGGGAATAAAGAAAACGCACGGGATTTATTGACCAAAGCCCTAACTCTTCGTAAGTCTGTTGAGGAACGCTCGCGGTCAGTCGGTGAGTGGGTTGTGCCGCAGTTCAAAACACCCTCGAGCACGCCGGTCTTACAGCTTCATTTGGGTCAGGCCGCGGCCATTTTGGGGCAGTGGCAACAAGCCAGTACAGACCTAGCGGCTGCCACGGGCGGACTTCCTGACGCAAGGGCCAAGCAGGAAGCCTCGGCTTGGCTGGAGGCGGTAAAGGTGAATGGTAAAGGGGCGTCTTCGCCGGGTTTAAAAGGAAAAGATTGGGAGATTAATCTGGTGGGTGCTCTCGCCTCCAATTGAAGAGAGGCTTTTCACTCAGCTTTCCTTCTGCTATCTATCGGGGCGAAGGCCGTTCTAAAGGCGCCAATAGATAAGCGTGGAACCCCGAATTTTATCAGACCTATCAGAAATCCTGACCCCCAACTGATATGGATAACAGCATAAACAATAGGCAGGATGGGTAAATATTGCCAGTTGTTTTTTCTAGAAGTAATAAAAGAGGCCAAGAAATTAGAGCCAAGGTAAACCAAAGGAACAATTGCCCCCAGCGTTGCGGAAAAAGGGAATATCGCAAGGGATAATAGCAAACCCAGTGCAAATGCCGGAGGGACGAGCTGGCGCCACCGGAGGGAGCTAGGGTGTTTGTTTAGTGTTTTAACCTTCCAAAATCCATATCTAAAGTATTGCCTGGCCAACTTGCCAATTGAAGATCTTACAAAGTATTGACTACGTATTTTGGGTGAAAGCAAAATTCGGTAGCCTTTTTGGCGTAATCGGTAATTTAGCTCGAAGTCTTCGTTGATTACCCATTCTTCGTTAAAACCACCTATTTCTTCTAGTGTTTTTTTGAACCAAGCCCCCAAATAAACAGTCTCAACCCACGCTTCTTTATTAAAATTTACGTGTCTGAATCGGGCGTCTCCGGCCCCGAAAGGAGTGGAGACCGCCAGTGCTATCGCTTTGGTAATATAGTTGTTTCCTACTGCTTGCTGGGGTCCTCCTACATTAGCCGCCTCTGTTTTAGTAAGAAGGTTCACGCACTGCGAAATGTAATCAGAGGCATACAAAGTATGGGCGTCCATTCGTATAATGATGTCACCTTTTGCCTTGCGAAGTCCAAGGTTTAAAGCAGCGGCCTGTATTCTTTTTGGATTATCTAGAAGTTTCATTGAGTGGTTCCGCTTACAGTATTCTTTGATAATGTTGCGCGAGCGGTCTGTGCTCATCCCGTCTACGATTAATACTTCATACCGATCTTTTGGGTGATCGTTTAGAAGAATGGAGTCGAGGCAACGTGCGATAAAGTTCTGCTCGTTATAAACTGGTATGATAATTGAAACAAAGGGCTTCATAAGATTAATTCTACGCTTATTAAACGCGGCATTACAGAGGTGGTTTGTAAAAGCAGATGGCACAAACAATATCCATCTGTATAGTGAATTACCATACCCGCAATATGATTTTAGAATTGCTTAAAACGTTGCCTTCATCCTTAGGTGAAAACAGATGTGAACTCATAATTGTAGATAACAGTTACGACGATTTCCCGTCGAGTTTAGAGAAATTTTCATATCCCTTAAAGGTAATACGTAACAAGACTAATCTCGGATTCGCCCGGGCCTGTAATCAAGCCATGGCTGCTTCTGTTGGGGATTATATTTTAATACTAAATCCCGATACCGTTCTGCATGAAGGTGCGATTAATTACATGGTATCTTATCTCCTGGAAAACCCTGACGTCGGAATCGTTGCTCCTAAGACACTCTACCCTAATGGGGATCCCCAAACGTCCACGCAACGGTTTCCTACGGCATTTACAGTGCTTGCTCATTTCTTGAATATAAAAAGGCTGCTTCCTTCCCCAGGTCTGCGAAGATGGGCCGGACGTTATCTCTCACCGATCCTGGGTTCTACAATAGGTTACTATTTGGCGAACTACAGCAGGCAGGACGAATGCCGGGATGTGGACTGGGCGGCCGGCTCCTGTCTCTTGGTGCGGCGGGAGGCTTATGAACAGGTAGGGCCGATGGACGAGGGTTATTTCATGTATATGGAGGATGTTGATTGGTGTTATAGATTTCATCTCAAAAAATGGAGGATCGTGTACCTACCGAAGGCTGTGGTGGTTCATCAGGTAGGCGGCAGCGCGTCTTCCTTTAATATTGATGTTTACGCCAGTCGCTACTTCGGAATCTTACGTTATTTCCAAAAACATAAACCCAAAGAGCGGTATCTGATTTTTATAATTTTAACCATAGGGATAATAAGTCGGCTTATTGCTGCAATGATTGCGGGGAGACGTGGCAGGGAGGCAAGAATACGTATAAGCGCCAACAAAATGCTAATTAAAAAGTTAATTCAGGCTTTCCGTCTATAAGGTAAGTAGACGGGCGTATAAGCCCCATGTGGTATAATAAGAAGATCATCGATCCTGTATGATGCTTCGGTATAATGGAGGGGCGTAATGTCGACGGCGCTGAGCGTCTGGCAGAATCACTGGGAACTGGTTTCAGCTTTGGTGGCCAAGGACTTGAAGGTGCGGTACAAGGGCACGATGCTGGGCTATCTATGGTCCATCCTGCACCCTTTAGCTTTAACCTTGATTTTTAATTTTGTCTTCAAGGAGATATTCAAGGCAAGCATCCCGGACTTTCATCTGTTCCTTTTAGCCGCCCTTTTGCCCTGGACTTGGCTGGCGTCCTCCATCAACGGCGGGGCTGGGTCTTTTGTTGGCAACGCTCACCTGATCAAGAAAGTACGCTTCCCGCGCCTCCTCATACCGTTGGCTACGGTACTCAATAACATGGTTCATTTCCTTTTGTCTTTACCCGTTTACCTGGCTTTTACTTTAGCTGCCGGTAAATTACCGGCCTGGAACTGGCTTATCGGGATCCCGTTGTTGGTCCTTTTGGAACTAATTTTTATACTGGGTCTGACCCTGGCGATTGCCAGCCTTAACGTTTACTTCCGTGATGTGAGTCACTTCGTGAGTGTTGTCCTTAGCTTGTGGTTTTATGTCACCCCGATCATGTACTCCCCGAGCATGTTGCCGCCGAAGGTGCAATTGGTTCTGGCGTTCCATCCGGCGACGCACCTCATCGAGGCCTGGCGTAATCTTTTGGTGGAAAACCGGTTGGATTTGGAGACCCTCTGTCTGCCAGCGGCAATTGCCGCTGCCGTCATGTTTTTTGGCCTAATAGTCTTTAAGCGGCTGGAGAGGGGATTTGCCGATGTCCTCTAGTGTGGGGCTGACGGCGATAACACCGCTGGCCGGGGATGTAGTTATAGATTTGCAGGCGGTTTGGAAGCGCTACTACCTCCGCAGCGCCCACAACGTGGACCTGAAGCATGCGGTGTTGCATTTGCCGTCCCTGCTGCGGGAGAGGAAGGCAGTGGAGTTCTGGGCCTTGAAAGACGTTTCACTACAAGTCCGCCGTGGCGAGTGCGTGGGCATCATAGGCCATAATGGTTCCGGTAAGAGCACCCTATTAGGGCTCATAGCCGGTGTATTACGTCCGGACCGCGGGCGGGTAGAGGTTCGCGGCCAAGTGGCGCCGCTTCTGCAGTTGGGCCTGGGTTTTCATCCCGAGCTGACAGGCCGGGAGAATGCGGTATTGAACGCTGTTCTTCTGGGTTTACGCCGCAAGCAGGTCAGGGAGAGGCTGGAGGACATCATAGCCTTCGCCGAGCTGGGGAACTTCATTGACCAGCCGGTCCGGACGTATTCTTCGGGGATGCATTCCCGATTAGCTTTTTCGGTAGCGATCCATGTGGATGCCGACATTATGTTGTTGGATGAGGTGCTAGCGGTGGGGGACGAGCGGTTCCGGCAGAAGTGCCTGGATCGCCTCCAAGCGGAGATCCGCAGTGGCAAGACGGCGCTGTTTGTTTCGCATAGTATGGATGCGGTTAAGCGGTTTTGTTCAAGGGCTGTGTTGTTGGATCATGGGGATAAATTGGCTGAAGGATCAGTTGATGAAGTTGCTATGAGGTATCAAAGAATAAGAGTTGTTTAGCAGGTGAAAGCAGGCCTGTAGCTTTTTGAGGAAATGAAAGGATAGTCCGGCTGTCCTCTAACTTTCCGGATAGGGTTCAGACGACGAGTTGCACCTGTCTCTGGGGGAGATTCATCTTCGCCTCTGCCTCAAGTTGGGCAATCGGGGCGCTACCGCGGCGGCGGAGCAGGAAGTCCACGAGAAACCTGTTTTCCTCGCGGAATCGTTGCGCCCAGTCTTTGTTGCGTTGGCTACTGATCTTCTGGTGCAGCAGCTTGCCCATTTCGACAGACCCGTTCCATTCGACGCCAATATGACTCGCGATGTGCCTGATCACTTGCTCCGGCGACCGGGTCAGATGTTCATAGGTAATTAAGAGTGGTTGATGATCTGTGAAGTAATGATTGATTAGCCACTCTGCCTCCAGGATGTGGCGCAGCCACTTGTATATGCCTACTGCGTCGTATTTAGCTGTTTCGTAAGCGCGATGCTGTTCCTTGGAGAAGCCCATAGATGTATGAGCCACCCCGGTTGTAACCATAAGGTGTAGGGATATCGCCTGTGCTACCACATCCTCACGAGTAAGAATAACGTAGCGCATATTTGGGTATAGTTTCCACCAGCGTCCATCTTCTAGAAGTGGCGCTATTTGAAAGGGTGTTGCCTCCAGCCCGAAAACGCCGCTTGCGGATTTGAAACGCTGCTGGAGAGCACCTGTGTAAATCTCTACGCTTGATGCTGGCACGATTTTAAAAAAGTCTGGAAGTGAATCTGGGTTAAAGAACTCCAGCGGCCAACCGAGAATACCAGTGCTAATGCAAATCTCTGTCAACATTGAGCTCCCAGAGCGGGGTGTGAAAATAATTCCATAACA
The DNA here is from genome assembly GCA_020723725.1 of Thermaerobacter marianensis. Classification (GTDB taxonomy): domain Bacteria; phylum Bacillota; class Sulfobacillia; order DYIH01; family DYIG01; genus DYIG01. Next base: position 14,503 of record DYIG01000019.1, read on the forward strand.
TAGTGATGCCGCCGGTCCGCTGGTCGATACATTGCTTATCGGCATAGGCAACCCTAGTTTATTATAGATTGAGGACAAATCGTCATCTGATATCTTAGGCAGAGAATGGGGAGCTTGTTGAAAAGCAGCTTGAAGGGGATGTATTTGCTCCTGGTACTCTATATTCTTCAAAGTATCGTCTCCCCACCGCCGTGCGACTGTGGCGCTTGGGTGAAAAGCGTCCGATGAAAGCTCCTTAACTCATTGGCTGCTGCTAAAGCATTTATCTCGGCTACTACCCGGCCCAGTGGGTATCGTGCAACGCGTTCGGCTGGCGCGCCAAGATCGAAGCAGACCAACGGCACATTGAGTGTCATGAGTTCTTCCACAACGTAAGAAAAGGTTTCGGGACATATCGATGGAAAGAAGCAAACATTAATGCCGTGCCCTTCTAAGAGATCGGGAAGTTCTGCTGGTTGATATGGGCCGGTCACACGTAAGTTTGGCAAATGCGGAGCGTTTTCCATTATACCGATAACGGTGATTCGTACAGACGGGTTAGTGTGCATAAGGTGGCGGGCGAGGTCTGCGACCACCTCAGCTCCTTTCGGGTAGCCGATGGCACCTACAACGCCGATGTGTAGCGGGCCTTCGAAGTTTAGGTTAGGCTTCCGGCCGAAGCTGATGTTGAGAGTGTGCGGTCGAACCGTGATACGATCGGCGCAGTCCGGATAGACTTGCTCTACGTGGCGCCGACTGTCCTCAGAAAAGCAAAGGACTTGGTCCGATACCCTCAGGAGTGCACCCCACGTTCGGTGCCACGCATCAATCGCGTCGCGCTCAGGGTTCGCAGCAAAGCGGTTTTGCGGCAGGCAGGTCCTACATTCGGAAATGTCCGGCTGCCGACAATACACTCCC